>CAYMSY010000012.1:8213-20963 GCA_964393195.1 uncultured Alcaligenaceae bacterium
CCGCCCGTGCGCTCAACGCGATCACCAACCCCGGCACCAACTCGTACAAGCGTCTGGTTCCGCATTTCGAAGCACCGGTCAAGCTGGCGTACTCGGCGCGTAACCGTTCCGCTTCGATCCGTATTCCGTACGTGCAGTCCGACAAGGCCCGCCGTATCGAAGTGCGCTTCCCGGATCCGCTCGCGAACAGCTACCTGGCCTTCTCGGCCATGCTGATGGCCGGTCTCGACGGTATCCAGAACAAGATCCATCCGGGCGAACCGTCTGACAAAAACCTCTACGACCTGTCGCCAGAGGAAGATGCCAAGATCCCGACCGTGTGCTCGTCACTCGATCAGGCGCTGGAATATCTCGACAAGGACCGCGAGTTCCTGACCCGTGGCGGCGTGTTCAGCAATGACATGATCGATGCTTACATCGCGCTCAAGATGGATGAAGTCACGCGTTTCCGCGCAACGACGCATCCGCTCGAATTCGAGATGTACTACAGCCTCTAGACCGGCGACTCCAGTCCGCGACGGAACCAGTTCTGTCGCAATGACTCCAAAGAAGGCAGGGAAACCTGCCTTTTTGCATTTAAGATTTGCTGTAACCTGCTGTTTTGACTACACTTTCCTCATGAAGTTCGTTGTCTCGCCCCTCTCTGTGGGCGTTGTTTCAATCGCCCTGTTGCTCACGGCGTCGGTTTCTGCGCAGGCTGAAATCTACAAATACGTCGATCCGGTAACCGGCGCGGTGGAATACACCAACCAGCCCAAGAAGGGTGCGGTGCGGCTGAACACGGGCGATACCCTGTCCGAAATCCCGACCGGCAACAAACCGGGCAAGGGAAAGGCGGCGGCGGTCAAGGTCAGTTCTACGACCAATCTGAGTTCGGGCAGCGCCTCGGCATCCGTTGATGCCGGCACCCAAAAGACGCGTGACGGCACCCGCCGGCAGGTGCTGGTTGACGAGTTGGCGTCGGAAGAAAAACTGCTCGGCGAAGCACGCAGCAGCTTCAACAATGGCAAGCCGCTGCCACTGGCTGATGAAGGCATCGGTTCGCCCAAATACATTGACCGCGTGAAGCAGATCGAAAAGACCCTGCGCCATCACGAGCGCAACGTGGCGTCGCTCAAAAAAGAGCTCGACAACCTCAAGCTGTAGGGCGGCAAAGTCCGCTCTTTTTCGCGGAAGCGCCGTTGGCAGCGGAATCACGGTAAATCGCCGCTAAAGCCGCTACCACAGAAGCACAACGCAGGCGATGCGCGATCACCATCGTCAAATCTCCGTCACCAAAAAGCACTGCGGCCCGCTTCTTGCTAAAACCGGTCCATGACTGAAACGGCAGGACTCGAACTCATTTCAACAGCGGTGCTGTTGCTGGGTCACGACCACCGCATCGTCTACGCCAACCCTGCCGCCGAACACCTGCTCGCACAATCGAAGCGACAGCTGCTTGACGCGCGTCTCGCCGACATCATCCGCGACAGCGAACGTCTCGCACCCGCGCTCGAACTCGCGCTCGCGCACCGTGCCAGCTACACCGAACAGGAGCTGGAGCTGCACCTGGCCGGAAAGCACAATGGCACCTCGCGTCTGCTGGTCAACTGCACGGTGAGTTTTCTTGAAGGCGAACAGGTCAACGATGCGCGGCTGATTCTCGAATTCCGCCACATCGACCAGCAACTGAAGATCGCGCGCGAAGCCAAGATCGCGGAACAAAATCAGGCCAACCGTGAACTCGTTCGCAATCTCGCCCATGAGATCAAGAATCCGCTCGGCGGCCTGCGCGGCGCCGCGCAGCTGCTCGAAGCCGAGCTGTCGTCACCACAATTGATCGAATACACCCAGGTCATCATCGCCGAGGCTGATCGCCTGCAAAATCTCGTCAACCGACTGCTGACGCCGCACAAGCTGCCGCGCTACGTGCGCACCGATATTCACCGCCTGCTGGACCGCGTGCTGCAACTGCTCAAGAACGAATTTGGTGCCACCCACACGCTGGAACCCGATTTTGACGTCAGCCTGCCCGAGGTCGAATGTGATGCCGAGCAAATCACCCAGGTGCTGCTCAACATCGCGCGCAACGCCTGCCAGTCCACCTCTTCGGTCGCGCAGCCGCATGTCACGCTGCGCACGCGCGTGGCGCGCCAGGTCGTGCTCGCGAAACGCCGCTACCGCATGGCGCTTGAGATCGCCGTGATTGACAACGGTCCCGGCATTCCGCTGGACATCCGCGACCGCATTTTTTACCCGCTGTTCACCACGCGCAACGACGGCACCGGCTCCGGCCTGGGCCTGTCGATTGCGCAGACATTTGTCGCGCAACACTACGGTGCGATAGAGGTGGACAGCGAACCGGGACATACCGAGTTCCGGGTGATCCTGCCGTTCGACCACCCGTCCGAGGCAGACAGAGCAGAGAGAGTTAGCTTATGAAAAACGTCTGGATCGTCGATGATGATCGCTCCATCCGCTGGGTACTGGAAAAAGCGCTGACGCGCGAAGGCCTGCCCTACCGTAGTTTTGACAATGCACTCGATGTGCAGCGTGCGATTGCGGATGAGACGCCGTCGGTACTCGTGAGCGACGTGCGCATGCCTGGTGAATCCGGCCTCTCGCTGCTCAAGAAAATCAAGGCCGCGCACCCGCAGGTGCCGGTGATCGTGATGACGGCGTTTTCCGATCTCGATACTGCCGTGCAGGCGTTTCAGGGTGGCGCGTTTGAGTATTTACCGAAGCCGTTTGACGTCGAACAGGCGCTGGCGCTAATCCGTCGTGCGGCTGCCGTCACCGAGCCGGCACCAAGCGAGGACGCCGCCGCGTCCGGCGAGCGCGAAATGCTCGGCAAGGCGGCAGCCATGCAGGACGTGTTCCGCGCCATCGGCCGCCTGTCGCAGTCACACGTGACGGTACTCATCACCGGCGAATCCGGTACCGGCAAGGAGCTGGTCGCGCGTGCGCTGCACGAGCACAGCCTGCGCAAGGGCAAGCCCTTCATCGCCATTAACACGGCAGCGATTCCAAAGGATTTGCTGGAGAGCGAACTGTTCGGCCACGAGCGCGGCTCGTTCACCGGTGCAGCCGCCACGCGTCAGGGCCGTTTTCAACAGGCCGAGGGCGGTACGCTGTTCCTCGATGAAATCGGCGACATGCCATCGGACCTGCAGGTGCGCCTGCTGCGCGTGTTGCAGGACGGCGAGTATTACCGCGTGGGCGGGCAAGCGCCGATGAAGTCGAATGTGCGCATCATCGCCGCGACGCATCAAAACCTCGATGAGCGCGTGAAGCAAGGCATGTTCCGCGAAGACTTGTTGCATCGCCTGAACGTCGTACGCTTACGCCTGCCGCCGCTGCGTGAGCGACGCGAAGATGTGCCGTTGCTGATGAAGCATTTCTTGGGCAAAAGCGCGCAGACGCTGGGCGGTGACGTCAAGACGCTGACACCGGCCGCGATGCAGATCATGCAGAACTTCGCCTTCCCCGGCAACGTTCGCCAGCTTGAGAACATCTGTCACTGGATCACGGTCATGGCGCCGGGCAACACGGTAGACGTCGCCGATCTGCCGCCGGAAGTACGGGTGCCGGGCGCCGCCGATGACGCGCTGGCGCCGGTTGCCGAATACACACCCGCTCCCGCTATCGCTCCGCCGACAACCGGTTACGCGCCCGCTGGCTATACGCCCGCGCCAGCACCGCTGCGGACGTTTGCGCCGGAGACAAATTCCGCACCGGCCACGGCGGGCGGCAATGGCGACTGGCAGCACGCGCTGGCGGCAACACTCGCGGCCGCGATCCAGCAGGGCGAACGCGCCCCCGGCGAACGGCTGACGCGCGAGTTCGAGGCGACCATGATCCGCTCGGCACTCACGCAAACCAAGGGCCGTCGCATTGAAGCCAGCGAATGGCTGGGCTGGGGCCGCAACACGCTCACGCGCAAGATTCACGAACTGGGCATGGACGGCGAGGTTTAGGCGATTCTGGCGTGTCGGTCGTGACCTGAATGCTGATCAGCTTTTGGCTGAAATGACCTTTGGGTAGGGCTCACGCACGCATAACTGCAAAAATCGACTAACAGCAAAAATGCGGTCTTAGCCCTTTCTGAATGGGTTTTTCCGTATAAAGCTGTTGGTCAATTTTGATTCGCGTAATCAGCCGTCAGCAACGCCCGTCGACGCTGTCAGTGCTTCCAGCAAACGATCCAGCGTACGGCCAAACTGCTCGCGCTCGGCTTCGCTGAGCTGGCCGAAAATCTCTTCATTGCGACGCGCAATCACCTCCATCGTCTGCGCCCAGAGACGACGGCCTTTTGCCGTCAGCGTCAGCAGCACGCCGCGCGCATCGGTGGCGTCGGCCGCCTTGCGCACCAGTCCCTGCTCGACCAGCCACTGCGCCGCGCGGCTGGCCTGGCCTTTGGTCAGGTGCGCGGCGTCGGCCAGATCGTTGACCGAGAGCGGCGCGAAGGCGCCAATCGCAGCCAGACAGCGACCATCGCCCAGCGACAGCCCCGTCTGCTCAAGGTAGGCGCGCTGACTTTCGAGGTCGGTCAACTTGTGCAGGCGATGCAGACGCCAGGTCAGGCTGCGCTCAAGCTGCATGGCGGTCTACTCTTGTGCAAGGCGCTCGGCCTGCGCGATGAGGGCTAGTGCCTGCGTGGCATCGTCCTCGCGGGCGATCAGCGCCAGCGCGAGCGTGGCCAGCAACAGCGGCGCCTTCGCTTCGCCGACCCGCGCCGTGGCGCGTGCCAGCGCCGTGTAGGTGTCATCCAGTTGGGCATCGGTCATGAACGGTCTCCGGTGAAAGGCTGCATCGCGGCGCGTACTTGCACCACACGTTCGGCGGTCGCGACACTGTGATGCCAGCGCGCGAGCACATAGCCGTCGGGGCGGATGAGATAGAGCGTGCCCGGCGCGGCGGCGTAGCGCTCGTGCGCCTGTCCGCTGGCGTCGTTGAGCATGACAACCTCCGCCCGCACGATGTCCGGGTGTTCGGCGACATCGCGACTGATGCTGACGATCTGCAAATCCGCAACGTCACCTGCGGCGGACGACGCCGGCTGCGACGGCAGCAAAGCGGACGTCATCTGTGCGGCGCCACCAAAGCACAACAGCGTGAAACAGCGGCCAAACAGCGTCGTGAGATGCACCTCGCCATCGGCGCCCGACATACGCGCTTCCGGCGCCGGCATGCCCGGATGCGGCCCCTTGCCGGCGAACCCGTCGTTGATGCCGTCACCATGATTCAGCGGCGAGCCGACGTATTCGATGGGCGTCGACTGTCGCGGATTGACCAGAGTGCGCACGCGCTCATCCTCACCGGCCAGACGCAACGCCGCGTCGCGCAGCAGGCGAAAGCCGAAGTCCGGCGGCGCCATGAATTCGGTGCTCTTGGCGCCGTAGGCGATGTTCTCGCGCGTCGCATGCACGCGCTCATCCGAGTAGCTGTCGAGCAGCTGCGGGTCGGCGCGACCGTTGATGACCAGCGCCAGCTTCCACGCCAGATTGCCGGCATCATCAAGCCCCGAGTTGAGCCCGCGCACCCCGAAGATCGGCACCAGATGCGCCGCGTCACCGGCGAACAGCACGCGGCCTTCGCGATAACGCGGCAGGCTCAGGCATTTTGCGTTGTAGATCGAAATCCACAACGGCTGCCACGGCTCGGTCTCACCGATCATGTCGAGGTGACTCTGCACGCGCGGCAGCACGTTCTCGGGCTTGACCGCTTCCACCGGGTCTTCGTCGTCGCGAATCTGGTAGTCGATGCGCCACACGTCGTCCGGCTGTCGGTGCATCAGGATCGTCGAGCCCGGATTCGACGGTGGATCGAACCACGCCAGCCGCTCGACGTCGCGTCGCGTCTTCTGCACGATGTCGACGATCACGTATTTGCCGTCGTACTGCGTCCCTTCGAGCTGCAGGCCCATCTGCTCGCACACGGTCGAGCGGCCGCCGTCGCAGGCGACGAGCCAGTCGCAGCGGATCATGCGTGCGCCGTCAGCGGTATCAACCTCGACATCGGCACCGGCTGCCAGCGGGCGTACCGCCGTCACACGGTGCCCCCAATAGACGCTCGACAGCCCGCCGTTCGCTGCGATGGCGCGGTGCGCGTATTCCTCGACGTAGAACTGCTGGATATTGACCATCGGCGCAAAACGCTGCGTCGGTTCGCTCGGCATCCGGAAGTGCAGCACCTCGCGGTTGCGGAAAAAACTGCGGCCACCGACCCACGACAGCCCTTTCTCCACCAGTGGTCGATCGGCACCAATCCAGCCGAGAATTTCCTGCGAGCGCCGTGACATGCAAATGGCACGACTGCCGCTGCAATACGCCTCATCCGCTTCGATCACCACGCTGCGGATGCCGTAGCTCGACAACAGCGCCGCCAGCGTCAACCCGACCGGCCCGCCACCGGCGATGAGAACTGACGCGTGCGGCGGTAGCACGTGCGGCGATTGCTGCGAATGGGGCATGGTGGAAATCGTTCAGCGCAACAAATGGTTACGCACACAACTATATTTCGATTCGCTGTCACGCGCTCGCTTGTACCAGAACGCTGACGATGCAGCGTCGCCCTACGAAGGAACACAAAGCGGCTTCCAGCGTTTCGCCCAGCGCCCTACTCGATAGGGCGCAAACGCAGCAAGCGCCTTTTCCCGACTTGTACGCACTTCGAGCGCTGTGCACTGCTCAGCCGCTTCTTCACCGACACGCCGGCGGAGTCGCAACGACGTCGCGCTGGCGAGTTGGTGTGGTCCAGCATTCAGAAAAAATGAATCTTCGTGACGGCAGTCACGGGGATGATTGCTATACTTTGTTCGAGAAAAAATTTCTAACAAGTAAACACCGGAGATTTATGAGTATGTTTTTACGTGCGCTCGTTTGCGCAGGGATTTGTACGTTAGCGCTTCCTGCAAGCGCCATTTTCCAGAATGGTGGATTTGAGTCTGGAAACTTTACCGGCTGGACGACGGGCGCCGGCATCAACAATGGACTGGCGGGCGTGCAGCCGTTTACCGGCTCAAGCATCAATCTGGGGTCTGGCGGCTCGTTTCGCAGTGCTATTGTGACGGCAGGGCCCGATCTCAAAGGCGCTCCCCTCGCATTGCCTTTCGCCGGCACGGCTACCGCTCGCGTGAACAACACGGACACCGGTGGCGTCGCCAATTTCATCAGCCAAGCTGACGTCATAACCAACGCCGACCGCGATGCGGGCGACAGCAAGTTGCACGTCAGGTTCTCATACGCAGTCGTGCTCAACGATGGTGGGCACAACGCGGCGGGCCAGCCGTTCTTCTTTCTTCGCGTACGTAACGTGACCAAGAATACAACCCTGTATGAGGATTTCTCGTTCGCAGGCCAGACCGGGACGCAGTTCCAGCCCATTGTCGGTCAGTCCGGCTGGAGCTACCTGCCATGGAAAGCGGCCGACGTGGTCGTACCGGATGCGGATCTGGGTGACTCGATTGAGGTGTATCTTCTTGCATCTGATTGCGCGCCGAGCGCGCACACAGGCTATGCCTACCTCGACGGCTTTGGTTCTGCCGTGGTTGGGCCAGGTGCCGCGGGCCCGGCCGCAGTAGTCCCGACCCTGAGCGAGTATGCCGTTGCGGGGTTGGGCATGTTGCTGCTGGGTGTCGCCTGGCGCACGCATCGCAAAACCTGAACCAGGCGCGCCAGCAAGAGGGCAAGTCACCGCCTGCCGGCGGTGATCTGTTCTGCGCGATTTTCCTCCACTGACGACCCGCCATCCTTGACTACCCGATCGCGCCTTCTGCTTGCTGCCGGTGTCGCAGTTATGGCAGCTGGCCTCGCGCCGTCCGCGTCCCGATGGTGGCAGGGTCATGAGCAACAGCAACGCGTGCAGCAAGCGCGGGACAAACTGGCAACTGAAGCAGCTGCGCAGAAAGAAGCTCTTGCCAACGACCGCGGTACCGTAATTGCCGACCTGCGCATGTTTCAGGCAACCGGCCAGCACGAGAAAGTGATCGGACTGGCCGCGCGCTATCGTCTGGCAGACGACAAGGACGTGCAGGCTATCTACCAGCAGTCTGCAAACGCGCTGTCCCACCGCCAAACCGTTGAGCGCATGCGTGCACTGGCCGCTGCACAGTGCCGGCCGGTTGTGGCTATCGAGAGGGTCAAACAACTGGTGCTTGAAAATAGTCCGACCTTCGTGGACATCAATACCGAAAACTGGACCGCGACCAGATTGCCAACCGCCGGCGCGCTGGGCGCTATCCAGCAACAGGTCCGCACCTACCTTGCCGGTTCTGCGCTTGATCGGCACGCGCACGACGCGCCGCAACATGCAAGGCGTTTCGTTGCAGACGAACTGCGCCGTGACCATACGCCACGCTTGCATCCCATAGTCGTTGCCCAGTTGCTCGACAATGCGACCGCCGAGCCGTTCGCCTGCGTGTGGCGAGTGAATGGCAATATTGACGCGCCGGCAACCTCCCGGGGCGGCGTTGACGTCGTGATATGGATGGCACCCGCCGCGAACGAACAGACACTGGATTTTGATCTGCTGAGTGCGCGGAAAGGTCGCTGAGGGGCGCCGTACGTGCCGACCCGGCCAGCCAAAAGAGAAGAGAATGATTGCGTCAGCGTCAGGCGCGGAATTTCCACGGCGAGGCGAGCGCCGGTTTCGCTCCGCGATTGCCCAACCCGACGTAGTAGGCATTGATCGCAGCCAAATCCTGCCTGGCATCGCCGCATGGCGTGAACAGCGCGTTGACCACGACACGCTTCTGCGCGAAGTCAAAGGCGCCGAGCGCAATCGGGACTTTCGCGGCAATGGCAACATAGTAGAAGCTCGACCGCATGTGCGGCACATAGCTGCGCGTCCCTTCGGGCGCGATGACGAAGCGCATGCGCGGCTCACGTGCAAACCGTTCGGCCATCTGCTCGACAAAACCGGTCGATGCCTTGCGATTGACCGGAAAACCGCCAACGCCGCGAAAGAATCCGGCCCACGGGCCCTTGAACAGACTCTCCTTGCCGGCGAAACACAGCGCCTCGCGCTTGACGTCGAGCCCGACCGCCCATTTGGTCAGCAGACCGACCGGGAAGTCCCAATTGCTGGTGTGCGGATACATCACGATCACGCATTTGTCGGGCATCGGGTCGGCGACTTCAATGCGCCATCCCCAGAGCCGCAACGCCCACGCCGCGACTCGCGACAACGGGCCATAGGCACCGGGCGTGCGCTTTCCGGTCACCAAGACGGGAGCAACGGCTGCCATTTCCTCCATCACGCGCATCTTCTAAGATAATTTGAATGATGTTAGCCGTTCCAAAAACTGTCACCGTGCATGCGATTGATGCGCAATTACCGCAAACACAGTGCCAGCGCTGCGGCTACGCCGATTGCCACGCTTACGCCGAAGCAATGCATGAGGGCAGCGCCGAGATCAATCGCTGTCCGCCGGGCGGTGAGGCGACGCGCGTGGCGCTCGCCGATTTGCTGCAGCATGCGTTGTTGCCGCTGGCGGATGACGTCGATGCCTATGCACCGGAGCATGTCGCGCTGATTGATGAAGCGGCGTGCATCGGCTGCGCGGCCTGTCTGCCGGTATGCCCGACCGACGCCATCATTGGCGCCTCGAAGCGCATGCATACGGTCATTGCCGAGGCTTGCACAGGTTGCGAGCTGTGCATCATCGCCTGTCCGGTTGATTGCATTTCTCTTGTACCGGTGGTGACATCGGCCAATCGCGTATTCGCCACACTGGCTGCGCGCGGGCAGCAGTCCGGCCTGCTCAAGCGCGCGTATGCGGCGCACAAGGCACGCCTGCTTGAGCGCGCCGAAGCGAAAGCGGAAGCGCATGCGCCGAAAGTGGCGCCCGACAAAAAAGCGTTGCTCGCGGAAATTCTCGCCAAAGCAAAGGCCAGAACATGAACGCCGAAAAGCGCCGCCGCATTTTCGCCAAACTGGCAGAGGCGAATCCCGACCCGAAAACCGAGCTCGAATATGGCAACCCGTTTCAGCTCGTCATCGCGGTGCTGCTTTCGGCGCAAGCGACCGACAAATCGGTGAACGCGGCAACGCGCAAGCTCTTTCCCTTCGTGAAAACGCCGGCCGACCTCGTCGCGATGGGCGAGGCGAACCTGATGGAACACATCAAGACCATCGGCCTGTTTCGCAACAAAGCGAAGAACGCAATCGCCGCCGCAAGGCAGCTGATCGAGCTGCATGGGGGCGAAGTTCCGCACAACCGCGCCGCGCTGGAAGCCTTGCCGGGCGTGGGTCGCAAGACCGCGAACGTGGTGCTCAACGAGGCGTTTGGTGAGCACACCTTCGCGGTCGACACGCATGTGTTTCGCGTTGCCAACCGCATGAAACTCGCACCCGGCAAGAACGTCGACGAGGTCGAAGCCAAACTCATGAAATTCACACCGCCGGAGTTTCTGAAGTCCGCGCATCACTGGCTGATCCTGCATGGGCGCTACACCTGCGTGGCACGCAACCCGAAGTGTGGCAGCTGCGTGGTATTTGACGATTGCGAATTCGCCGGGCGGCACAAACTGCGTGCAGAGCAGACAAAAAGTACAAGTCAGGACGAGTAGTGTTTAACCCTTCCCGCGATCAGGCGCGCCAGTTCTTCATCGACACCTGGGCCAAATTCCAGCGCCGCGATCCGCTGTCGCCGCTTGAAGAAAAGACGGCTGCGATCATTGCGCTGCACCCCGAATATCACCGCGTGCTGCAAAACCCGGAATCATTCATCACGACCGACTGGCGGCCCGAGGCCGGTGACATCAATCCCTTCCTGCATCTCGGTTTTCATCTGGCGATTCAGGAACAGCTCGACATCAACCAGCCGCACGGCATTCGCGAGATCCACGCGCAGCTCGCGGCGAAGCACGACGACGAACACGCCGCCACGCACGAAATCCTCGAATGCCTCGGCGAAACGCTGTGGCAATCGCAGCGCACCGGGCAAGCGCTGGACGGTGCGCTGTACCTGCAATTGCTGCGGCAAAGGGTGCCGCTACAGCAATAGAAGTACGTATCAGCTTTCTCTTCAAATCGCCACTTCATGCGGCATAGATCGCAATTTTGGCAATAGTCGATTTTTGCAAAAATGCCGCGTTTAGCCCTTTCTGAGTGAGATTTTTACGAAAAAGTTGATAGCAAAAAATCGCGTACTTGCTGTTCGCTGAACATGCCGTGTGCCGGCTGCACCGAGTCAACACGCGACGCACCGTTTGAACCGTTTTTGCGGAACCGCGCTTTAGAGGTATCGGAACTCTCCCGGGCCTCTCATGTTGCGACTCCTTCGTTCGTGTTGTCCGCGACGGCGCAAACCGTCCGCCGTCGCACGCCTGCCGCAAACGCTGTGCGTACTTGCGCTGCTGGTGGGTGTACCGCAAGCCCTGGCGCAGCCCGACACCCAGATCAGCGCCGGCGAAAACCATACCTGCGCCCTGCTCGACAGCGGCGCCGTGCACTGCTGGGGAATCAACCTGCGCGGCCAGCTCGGCAACGGCATGAGCGGAACGGGGCAGGAGCAGCCCGAGCCAGTGCGCGTCATGGGCATCCAGAACACGGCGGCGCACATCGCTGCCGGGCGCGAGCACAACTGCGCGGCACTGAAGGACGGGCAGGTCTACTGCTGGGGCTACAACTTTCGCGGCCAGCTCGGCAACGGCAACACGGTCGCGCAATCGGCTCCGGTCCCGGTGAGCAACGTCGCCAACGCCATCGCCGTGGCGGCTGGCGGCGACCACAGCTGCGCCCTCATCAGCGGCGGCACCATCAAGTGCTGGGGCTACAACGGTGACGGCGAACTGGGCGCTGGCAGCCCCGCGTTTACCAGCCTCACTCCGCTCGACGTCGTCGGTATCACCAACGCCACAGCCATCTCTGCCGGTCTGTTGCACACCTGCGCGCTGCTGGCCAACAACCGCGTGCGCTGCTGGGGCTTCAACGGCAATGGTGCACTCGGTGACGGCAGCTTTACCAACCGCAACGCGCCGGTCGAGATCGCTGGTTTCGTTTCAACCAGCATTGATGCCGGCTCGAACCACACCTGCTCGACCTACAGCGGCAGCGTCTACTGCTGGGGCGACAACAGCAACGGCATCCTCGGCGATGGCACCACCACCGACCGCAACGCACCGACACAGTCACAGGGCATCAACACGGCCACGGCAGTCGCGGCGGGCGAACTGCACACCTGTGTCCGCAGTTCGGCGAATTTCGGGCAAATTCAATGCTGGGGCTACAGCGGTGGCGGCCGACTCGGCAACGGCGATTTAGCCGGAACCACGGTGTTCAGCCCGGTAACCGTATTCGCCATCGACAGTTTTATTGCGGTGACCGCCGGGCGTTTGCACACCTGTGGCCTCACCAGCGCGGGAAGCGCGAAATGTTGGGGCAGCAACGTCCTCGCGCAGGTCGGCAGTGGCCGCTTCGGCACCGGTGACGTTCATACCGTACCGCAATTCGTCGTGCCACGCTGCGAACTGGACATTGACGGCGACGGAAATTTCAGCGCCGCTACTGATGGCGTGATCGCTGCACGCGCGCTGGCCGGCATGTCGGGCGCGGCCGTCACGGCCAATGCGCTCGGTGCCGGGGCGACACGCGTCACGTGGCCACAGATTCGCAAATTTCTTGAAACCGCCTGTGGCGTCGCGGGGTTGGCACCATGAACCTGCTGAACAAATTCTTCCACCGCATGATGCTGGCCGTCGTGCTCGGCGGATTCGCATGTGTCGCACTTCCTGTCGCTGCACAGCCTATCTACACGCAGGTTTCCGC
>CAYMSY010000013.1:0-16922 GCA_964393195.1 uncultured Alcaligenaceae bacterium
TGGTGGAGGCGCTGCTTCGGGTGGGGCTGGCGCCGATCGCACCGTTGATCAACGCGGAGCCGCGCAGACCGAGCAGGTAGCGAAGCACGAGCAGGCCGTCGGTCGTCGCGCTGTAGCTGCCGTTGCCGTCAATGTCGAGCCCCTGCCCGAAAGCGGTGGCGACGTCAATCGCGATGTCGCCAGCAACGTACGTGCTTGCGCCCCCGGAACTCGTGGAATTCGCCAACGCGAAGTTGCTGAATGTGTACTTGACCACGCCGCCGACGTTGACCGAACAGGCCGTCGGCGCGGCAACGGTTCCGCACGAAACCGCGTGCGAGAGCGGCGACAGCAAAGTGGCCAGCAACGCGGCCACGATAACGTTTCTCATGCCAACCCCCGGAATTTGCAATGGCCGGCCGTTACGGCGCCGGACGACACCGCGTCAATACGACATCTGCCGTAGGCGGTATCTGGCTGGTCCGCCCGGAGGGCCCCGCATGAGTTTTTTAGGAATTTTGTGTATGGCTTTTCGCTGGAAGCCAGTCTGCAAGGGGCATGGACTGTGAAAAAAGCGAATGTTGACTTTATGCCAAATCGGCTGCCAAGCCCTTATTGAATGGACTTCTAGCCTAAAGCTGTGGCCTTTGAATGTGATGGTTTTGCCCACCGTCGGGCGTCGCGGCGCAGCTGATGATCTGTCGACGCGGCGAAACCGTCGTGTAATCGCCGACTGCGCGTATCGTTGTGACTTTCGCGAATCCCCGGAGCATGGCAGTGACCCACCAAAAGGCGGCAGTGATGAGCGACACCGATGTCGCGGATTTGAAAGCCGCGAAGCTGTTGCTCGAGAACCCCGGCCTCGCGGCGAAGATCAGCAGTTTTGTTGGTACGCCGGTGGAAAAAGGGTTCGCGCTGTTGCCGAAACAGTGGCATTCGGTCGTCAACGATGCGACGCGCAAGGCGATCGAATCGGCGCTGCATGTGGCGTTGTGGACGATGGATCAGGGCGAACAGAAGCAGCCGTCAAACTGGTGGCACAAACTGGCGGCGGGCGCCTCGGGCGCGGCCGGTGGTGCGTTCGGCCTCGCCGCGTTGACGGTGGAGCTTCCGGTGTCGACGACCATCATGTTGCGCTCGATTGCCGATATTGCGCGCAGCGAGGGCGAAAATCTCAAGCTCGCCGATGTGCGGCTCGAATGCGTTCAGGTGCTGGCGCTGGGCGGCAATGCGAAGGCCGATGACGCCGCCGAGATCGGGTACTTCGCGGCGCGCGCGGCGATGGCAAAGGCGGTGTCCGAGGCCGCGTCACACCTCGCGGCACAGGGTTTGACGCAACAAGGCGCGCCGGCCGTCGTGCGGCTCATTGCGCAGGTGGCGTCGCGTTTTTCCATCGTGGTGTCGGAGAAAGCGGCGGCGCAGGCAGTGCCGGTCGTGGGCGCCATCGGCGGCGCCGTGATCAACACGCTGTTCATCGACCACTTTCAGGACATGGCGCGCGGCCACTTCATCGTGCGCCGGCTTGAGCGCGCGCACGGCGCGGATGAGGTCAAGCGGCTGTACGCAGACCTGTAGCGCCGTTGGTTGTTGCGCTGTTACGGCGTCGGGCTTCGGTGCGTCACTTCATAAATGTGCCAGACGGCAACGAACATCGCCGCGATGGTCGGCCCGATCACGAAGCCGTTGATGCCGAACACTGCCATGCCCCCGAGCGTGGTGATCATCACCACGTAGTCCGGCATGCGGGTGTCCTTGCCAACCAGAATCGGCCGCAGCAGATTGTCGATCAGGCCGATGACCAGCACGCCCCACGCCGTCAGCGCGAGGCCCTGCCATATCGCATTGGTCACAAAAAAGTAGAGCGCAACGGGCACCCACACCAGGCCCGCGCCAACCGCCGGCAGCAACGACAGAAACGCCATCAGCACGCCCCACAGCAGCGCGCCGCTGACGCCGAGAAACCAGAAGGCAACACCGCCGAGCGCGCCCTGAATGGCGGCGACCAGCAGGTTGCCCTTGACCGTGGCGCGGATCACCGTGGCGAACTTGGCGATGAGATCCTGCTTGTGCGCCGGTGCGAGCGGAATGGCGTTGCGTACTGCGCGCGCAATCGCCTCACCATCGCGAATGAGGAAAAACGTGAGGTAAGTGGTCACGAAAACGCTCGCGATGAACTCAAACGTCAGCTGGCCGATGTTGAGCGCTTGGGTAGCGATGAACTGGCTGCCCTGCGACAGTGCCAGCGTCAGCCGCTTCTGGAAGGTGGTGAAGTTGATCATGCCGAAGCGCTCAAGCAGATCGCTGATCCACTCCGGCAAGTGATTGAACACCTGCCGGAAGTAGGTTGTCGGATTGATTTCGCCCGACTGCAACTGTTCGTACAGGGCGGCCGCCTCGCGCGCGAGCGCGCCCGCGACCAGCGCCAGCGGAAGGATGACCACCACCAGCGCAACCAGCAACGTCAACACCGCCGCCAGATTGCGTCGTCCGCGCACCCTGGGCAGCAGTCGCCGATAAAGCGGCGAGAACAGCAGCGCGATGATTGAGCCCCACAGGATCGTCCCGTAGAACGGCAGCAGTATCCAGCCCAGCGCGAGCGTCACGATGATCAGGAGAATGCCCAGCGAGCGGCTTTGCAGGCTTGCCGGGGTGGTCGGTTCGGTCGGTGACATGGCGTTCCTCGAAACAGGCGAACGGGCCCGATGCCGGCATCCTATCAGCGCGAACATGCGCTAGCCTTGCTGCCGTATGCAAAGCCTGCCATTGCGACTACCGCCGGATTCTGATGTGCGCGCCGCACTTGCGGCCGCGCTGGCTGAACATTCGTGCAAGGCGGCGTTTGTGGTTTCCGGCATCGGCAGCCTGCGCGCGGCGAAGCTGCGTTTTGCCGGCAGAAGCACGCTGACCGAGATTCGCGGCGATCTTGAAATCATTTCGCTGTCGGGAACGATTGCGGCGAACGGAGTGCATCTGCACATGAGCGTTGCCGATGCCGACGGCAAGCTGCTCGGCGGTCATGTTGCGTCGGGTTGCGTGGTGCGGACAACCGCCGAGATTCTGCTGATGCTGCTGCCGGAATGGCAGTTCAGCCGCGAGCCGGATGCGCAGACTGGCTACGCCGAGCTGCTGATCCGGCCTGCTCCGGATGCGACTGCGACGGAATGAAACATGGGCAGGATGCGGCTCACCTATCTCGCCATCACGGTCGCCATTTTTCTGGTTGAAGTGGCCATCGCGTTGCGGCTGATCGGCGGCCCAGTCGTGCGCGGCAGCATCGGCGATGTACTGGTGATTGCGCTGATTTACTTCTTCCTGCGTGGCGTCTTCTTGTGTTCGCCCGTACGCGCCTGCGCACTTGCGATCGCCGCCGGATTCGTCGCGGAGGCGCTGCAATACATCCACATTGTCGAGCTGCTCGGCTTTGCCAGAGGCAGCATCATCTACACCCTGATCGGCAACACGTTCAGCGTGATGGATCTGTTGATGTACGTGATCGGTGGCGTGCTGGCGATCAGCGTCGACCGCCATCTGCTGCTGCCGCGATGGCGGGTCGCGTAGCGCCGCCGTTCACCGGGCGCGCGACGCATTGCGGCTTCCGGGCTAAACTCTTCCTCCCAGCCAGCACGGAGTCCGCCCGACCGTGTCGTCCGACGACAACCCGCACGCGCTTGCCACCGGCACCCGCATTCTTGATTACACGATCGAGTCGGTCATCGGCACCGGCGGGTTTTCGATTGTCTACAAGGCGCTCGACAACTCGCTTGAGCGTCAGGTAGCGATCAAGGAATACTTCCCGGCCTCGCTCGCGCAGCGCGACCCCGGTGGCACCGTGCAGCCGCACAGCCGCGAGGTCGACACCTTCCGCACCGGCATCGTGAGCTTCATGAACGAGGGCAAGCTGCTGGCGCAGTTTGACCATCCGGCGCTGGTACGTGTTTATCGTTGCTGGGAAGAGCGCGGCACCGCTTACCTCGCGATGCGGCTGTGCTCTGGCATCACGCTGCGCGAAGCGGTGAAAACCGGCGCCTGGAAAGCCGACGAATTTTCGATGCATGCCCTGCTGGCGCCACTGTGTGAAACGCTGTCGCTGCTGCACGCGGCCAACTGCTTCCATCGCGATGTGGCGCCTGACAACATCCTGCTGGCGGACGGCCAGGCGCCGGTGCTGCTCGACTTCGGCGCCGCGCGCAAGGCGATTGAAGGAACCCAGGTGTTCACCGCGATCCTGAAGCCCGGCTATGCGCCGATTGAGCAGTATGGCGACGGTGAACTGAAGCAGGGCCCGTGGACCGACATCTACGCGCTGGCCGGTGTCATGCATTTTGCGCTGACCGGCGAGGCACCGCCAACGGCGATCAGCCGCATGCTGCGCGATTCGATGCCGAGGCCGCGCGAAAAATTTGCCGGGCGCCTGCCGGAAACCTGGCTCGATGCGATGGAAAAGGCGCTCGCCGTCAAGCCGGAAAACCGCCCGCAGAGCATCGCGGAATTCGTTGAGCTGTTCCGCTGGAATGAAGTTGCGCCGCTGCCGGTGGATCAGGAGCCGCAGACCCGCTTTGTCAAGGCGCCGAAGCCCGAAGTTGCGCCACCACCACCACCACCGATGACGGTCGCCGAGCCGAAACTGGTGCCGCCGCCGGCGCCGACCGCTGCTCCGGTTCCGGTGCCAGCGCCCAAACCAGCGCCCGCACCCTCGATCACCCAGCTCATGCGCGATGCCGAACAGGCTGAGGCGCTGGATGATGACCGGACCGTGGTCATGCCGCGCCGTCCGGCGACGGTCGTCGTGCCACCGCCGGTGTCGCCGCCCGCCCCCTCGCCCGCTGTGCTGGTACCGCCGGTCGCGGCGACGCAACCGCAGGCGCGTGCGCAGCCCTCGTTGCGGCCGACGCCTGCCGCTGCGCCCGCGAAGTCCGGCTCGCGCGGCCTGCTGATTGGCAGCGCGGTGCTGGTCGCGGCAGCTGTCGCGCTCGGGGCCTGGCAATTTACCCGCCCGAAAGCGCCGGTCGCTGCCACGGAAACCCCGTCGCAGGCTCCCGCCGTCAAAAATGACGCGCCGGCCGAAACAAAACCGTCTTTACCCAAGGAGGCACCACCGGTTGTGGCGCCCACCGCCCCCGTGGTGTCGACGGTGACGGATAAACCGGCGACTGATCCGGTGCCCACGACGCCAGCGAAAACGGTGCCGGTGGTACCGGAACCGGTGGCGACCAAGCCCGCTGTGACGCCACCCGGCAGCACAGCGGCGAAGACAGCGAAGCAGGAGAGCAAGACGCGCGAACCGGCGCCACGCGCGGCAGACTCGGCGGATGCCGACACCACCGAGGATGACATCGATGAAACGCCGGCACGGGCCAATCGGCGCAAGGCGCGCTGTGTTGCGCTGGTTGAGTCGTTCCAGCTGGGCAATGTGCTGAACAACGAAGAACAGCGCTATTTAAGGGATAACTGCAGATGAACAGATTCACCGCTTCCAAGGTCGCCCCCGCGTCGCTGACAGCGTCTGCGCTGCTTGCAACCCTCGCCGTCGGCCTGCTCGGGCTCGCCGGATGCGCGTCGACACCGACGCCGACCGTCAATCATGCGGCACCACCCGCACTGCCGCCCGTGGTTGCCGAGGCACCTGCCCCGGCGCCGCCACCCCCGCCCGCCCCCCCGGCACCGCCGGTTCCGGTGCCGTTCGACACCGCGATCATCAATGCCGCAACGGCGCTGTTCAAGAACGCCAGTGCCGGCGCCACCGGGCCGCGCGTAGTGGTCATTGACCCGCTCATTGACGGCGTCAGCGGCCAGCAAAGTGTTGCCAGCCGCTACATCGAAACGCGGCTCAAGGACATCGCACGGGCGCAGTTCCCGAACATCGAAATCCGCGAATTCACGTCCGGTAACGTCGCGCAGAACCCGACCGTGCTGGTCGGCACCTTCACCGGCATCACGCTCGACAACAAGACCGTCGGCAAGCCCGAGGCCTACCGCATCTGTCTCGCACTGGCGGACCTGTCGGCCAACAAGATCGTGTCGAAAGGCGTTGCCCGCGCCATGCTCGAAGGCGTCAACACGACGCCGACGCCCTACTTCTCGGACACGCCGGTGTGGGTCAAGGACGATACCGTCGACGGCTACATCAAGACCTGTCAGGCGACCAAGCTCGGCGATCCGATTGACCCGATCTATCGTGAAAGCATCACCACGGCGACGATCATTTCCGATGCCATCGTGGCCTATGAGCAGCGCAAGTTCAAGCAGGCGCTCGACCTCTACGCACGCGCCGTGCGCTCGGCCGTGGGCGACCAGCTGCGGGTGCACAGCGGGCTCTATCTCGCCAACTGGAAGCTCGGCAAGCGCGCCGACGCCGAGCAGGCGTTTGGCAAGATCGTCGATCATGGCCTCAATGCCAACAAGCTCGCCGTGAAGCTCCTGTTCCAGCCCGGCAAGACGGATTTCTGGTCGGACAAACAGGTCAGCGGCCCTTACCCGATCTGGCTGCGGCAAATCGCGGCGCGGGTGTCGAAGACCAATAAATGCGTCGACGTCATCGGCCACACCAGCCGTTCCGGCAGCGAACCGGTCAACGACAAGCTGAGTCTGGCGCGGGCGCAGGCGATCAAGTGGCGCCTCGAAACCGCGTCACCCGACCTCGTGACGCGGACCAAAGCCACTGGCATGGGCTTCCGCGAAAACGTGGTCGGCAGCGGCACCGACGATCTGAGCGATTTGCAGGATCGGCGCGTCGAATTCAAGCTGGTGCCCTGCGCGTCGTAGCGGCCTGAATTCCAGTTGTTTTTTGGCAGCAGCTTTTTGATAGAAGCTATGCTACATCGGGCCTGACAGCCCGATTGGCCATTTGTCGGGTTTTGCCGAAAATCAGCGCTGAGTCGCTATCAGATGCGGCTTTCAGGAAAAAGCCGTATCAAGTGTTGCTGGACGAAAAAGGCGTCTGCCATCGCCGGCGACCGTGACTAACGCAAAAGTTGCTGACTAAAAATCAGTCAGCAAACGTGAAATCGGCTTTGGTAGCGCGGCGTTCCGTAAGTCATCACCCGCCAACCAAAGCGTTCCCGGCGAGTTGGTGCTTGCTTCTATTTTTGTAACGGATAGTTCGATCACGTGCAATGACAGCCGGAAATGCGTGAACGTGTGCTCGATCACGGGCAGCTCACGCGCCTCGTTCACGCGCGCGACGCCAAAGCTCAATCGCGCGACCGCCTTCGCATCCTCGTCGTCGCCAAGCTCCGGCAGGCACCACAGCCCGCCCCAGATGCCGGGTGATGGACGCTTCACGAGCAGTACCTGATCGCCGTGCCGGGCCAGTAGATAGCGCTGCGCCCGTCGTGGCAGGACTTTGCTCGGTCGTGCCGCCGGAATGTCCGCCGTGCGGCCGCTGATCCGCGCAGAACAATCGGCCGCAACCGGACACAAGAGACAGGTCGGCTCGGTGCGTGAACAGATCGTCGCGCCAAGATCCATGAGTCCCTGCGTGTACGCCACCATGTCGTCGCGTTTTGCGGGCAGCCGCTCTTCCGCATGCCGCCACAGCATCTTCTCAACCGGACCGGCGCCGGGAAATCCTTCAACGCCAGCATGCCGCGCCAGCACGCGCTTGACGTTGCCGTCCAGGATCGGTGCGATGACATCGTAGGCAAACGCCGCAATCGCCGCCGCCGTGCTGCGACCCACGCCGGGCAATTCGGCCAGCGATGCAACATCCGCCGGAAATTGGCCGCCGTGTAGCGCCACTACCTGCTTCGCCGCCGCGTGCAGATTGCGCGCGCGGCTGTAGTAACCCAGCCCCGCCCACAGCGCCATCACCTCGTCTTCAGGCGCAGCGGCAAGCGCGGCCACGGTCGGAAAGCGTTCGAGAAAACGTGCGTAGTACGGCAACACGGTGGCCACCTGCGTCTGCTGCAGCATGATTTCCGAGAGCCAGATGCGGTACGCGTCGCGCGTGTTTTGCCACGGCAGGTCGTGGCGCCCGTGCGTGCGCTGCCAGGCAACGATGCGTTGCGAAAACGTCTTGCCCGCCAAGATACTGCTGACGGGGGCTAGCGGATACCGAGGC
This sequence comes from uncultured Alcaligenaceae bacterium, assembly GCA_964393195.1. Classification (GTDB taxonomy): domain Bacteria; phylum Pseudomonadota; class Gammaproteobacteria; order Burkholderiales; family Casimicrobiaceae; genus Casimicrobium. Next base: position 8,039 of record CAYMSY010000013.1, read on the forward strand.
GCTGCTTCGCCTTGACGCCGGCTTCGCTCGCCGGGTACTTGGCGACCACTTCCTGCAGCGTGGTGCGCGCCGCCTGCAATTCGCCAAGATCCGATTGCGCGGTCGCGATGTTCAGCAAAGCGTCGGACGCCTTGGCGCTGTCGGGATATTGCGTGATGAGCTGACGCTGCGCCGCGATGGCACCGCGATAGTCACGTGTTGCATAAAGCGAATTGCCGATCCAGTATTGCGCGGACGGCACCAGCGTGCTGCGCGGGAAGTTGCGATTGAACGCCTGGAAAGCCGCAATGGCTTCGGCAAAGCGGCCGCCGCGGAAAAGCTCAAGCCCCTGATCGTAGGCACGCTGCTCGGCGACCGGATCAACGACAGGCTGCGGCACAACAACTGCGGGCGGCGAAGCGCGGCTCGGGTCGGTCGCTGCCGGTGGTGTAACCGTTCCCGGCGGCATGGCCGGTCCGCCCGGTACCGATGTTGCAGGGGGCACGACCGGTGGCTGGCTGGCGCGCGCCTGTTCGGCCAGCTGCGCTTCCATCTTGCGCAGGCGACCATCAAGATCAACGTAGAGATCACGCTGACGCTTCTGTGTGTTCTCCATCTCGTTCTGCAACAACTCGATCTGGCCACGCAGGCGCGCGAACTCGGTCTTCAATGTTTCGACCTGATTGAACAGGTCAATGATGCTGCGATTGCGTGCCTGGGCCTCAAGCTCGCCGACGCGCTGGTCAAGGGTGCGCTGGGTCTCGGCGAGCTGCGTGCGCAGTTGAAGAATCTGCTTGCGCGCCTCCTCGTCGTCGAACAGGCCCGCATGCGAAGACAGCGCGAACGTCAGTGTCGCCAGTCCGGTGGCGACCGGGGTCAAAGCAGAAAAAGCAGACGTTGACCATCTGTGCATACGCAATCGCTGCATCGGTTATTCCCCGGCGTAGACGAGATCGCAGCGGCGGTTTTCCGAATACGCTGCCTCGGTAGAGCCCGAGTTGCGCGGCTTTTCCTCGCCGAAACTGACCGTTTCAATCTGCGCATCATTGACACCGAGCAGCGTCAGTACGCGCTTCACACTTTCAGAGCGCTTCTGGCCGAGCGCGAGGTTGTATTCGCGACTGCCGCGTTCGTCGGTGTTGCCTTCAACCTTGATGCGCGCGTTGCGGTTGTTCTTGAGATAGGCCGCGTGCGCTTCAAGCAAGGGTTTGTATTCGTCCTTCACCACAAAGCTGTCGTAGTCGTAGAAGATTTCCCGGCGTGACAGCGGGCTGCGCGGATCTCTGAGCGCATTGGGGCCACCGGCGCTGCCCGGCAGGCTGTTGCCACTGTTGGCGGAGTTGCTGCCGACGCCGCTGGTCGAGGTCCCGGGGTTGGGGGTCGTGCCGGTGTTGCTTGCGGTACGGTCTTCGACCGGGGTCGCGTTATCAGGCGTTGAGCTGCAAGCCGCGAGTGTTACGGTGGCTGCGACTGCCAGAACCAGTTTCCAGAGTAGCTTCATTTCCATCCCTTTCAAATTGTCAAGCAGACTTGTCGTTGACGTTCATGTTATCGGGGCAGTGGTCCCCACGCGGGCTCGCGTACATCTGCGTTGTTTGATCCCAGGCGTTGCTTCACGCGTCCGTCAGCCGAGACGGTCGCCAGTACGCCCCTGCCGTTATACACCGACGCATACGCGATCATCTTGCCATTAGGTGCGAACGAAGGCGACTCGTCAACCGGCCCCTGTGTCAGCACCTGCACCTGCTTCGACGCGAAATCCTGCACGGCGAGCATTTCGCGCGAACCCTCGCGCTTGACGAACACCATGCTCTTGCCATCCGCGGCGACGCGCGGATTGGCGTTGTAACTGCCCTCGAAAGTCACGCGCTCGGCGCCACCGCCTTCCGGTGACATGCGATAGATCTGCGGCGAGCCGCCCCGATCGCTCATGAAGTAAATGCGGCCGTCCGGCGCCCAGTTGGCCGCAGTATCGATCGCGCCGCTGTTGGTCAGCCGTCGCACGTTTGAGCCATCGGCGTTGGCGACAAAGAGCTGGGTGCCGCCGGCCTGTGACGAGGCATACACGAGGCGCGAACCGTCGGGCGACCAGGCCGGAGCCGACTGATTGCCCGGCGCGCGTACCAGCAGCGAGCGTTCGCCGGTGGCGACGTTTTGAATGTAGACACTAGGCTTGCGACCCTCGAACGACACATAGGCAAGACGTCCGCCATCGGGCGCCCACGACGGCGAAATGATCGGTTCGACCGAATTGACAACAGGAATGGCGTTGAAGCCGTCACTGTCGGCAACGATCAGCTGATAGCGCCCCGGAGACTTTGCCACGTAGGCCAGGCGGGTGCTGAACACGCCCTTTTCGCCGGTCAGATTTTCATAAACGATGTCGGCAATGCGATGCGCCGTCGCACGCAGGTCTTTCGCGGCGACATTGAAGACCAGACCGGTCAGTTGCACCTGTTTCGGAACGTCAAGCAGGCGAAAGCTCACATTGAACTGCCCATTGGCACCCGCTTGCACGGCGCCAATCACCGAAGCGTCGGCTCCGCGCGCCTTGAGCTCGGTGAACGGCACGGCGGACAACTCGCCGCTGCGCGGCAGGCCGTTGCCGTTGATGGTCTTGATCAGGCCGCTGCGCGCAAGGTCTGCCTCAATCACGGTGGAAACCTGAAGCGCTGGTCCGTCCGGACCGGCGAAACCCGCGACCGCAACCGGGATCTGCTGCGCGCCAACGCCAATGATGTCGATGGTGAGCTGGGCGCGGGCAGTGGACGCGATTACCAGCAGGGCAATCGCGGAGACGAAACGGAGGAACGCAGGATTCATCGGACGACGCTTGAAATGATGGGAAGGGAAGTACCGAGAACCACCTGTGCCTGATCACGCGCGGCCTCTGCGGCCTGCCGTGAATCATAGGGGCCAAGACGAACCCGGAACAGGGAGTCTACTTGCTGAATACGCGGTGGAGTCGCCAATTCTGCGTTCATGCGTTGTTGGAACGCCTGAGCGTTCGCAAAGTTTCCGAAAGCGGCCAATTGCACGTAAAAACCTTCACGTGACAAGGTTGAAGACGCAATGGGCACCGGTTCTGCGACGGGCGCGGGCGTGACCTCGGCGGTCGCTGTGGACGCAATCGCCGGCGGCGCGGGCAGGGGTGCAGCGAACGGCGGTTGCAGCAGTTCAAGCTCAACTTCGCCACTGCCGCCCTGCGCGATGCCAAGGCGGTGCGCCGCCGCGTAAGAAAGATCCACGATGCGTCCGGCATGGAAGGGGCCACGGTCATTGATGCGTACCACCACCGACTTGCCCGATTTCGGATGAGTGATGCGTGCGAACGAGGGCAACGGCGCGGTCGGATGCGCGGCAGTCATCGCAAACATGTCATAAATTTCGCCGATGGCTGTCTTCTGGCCGTGAAACTTTCGGCCGTACCACGACGCGATGCCGCGTTGACGCAATGGGCCGACGGCAGTCATCGGCGTGTAGTCGACACCAAAGACGTTGTACGGGCGATTGGCAAAACGGTGCAGCGCCTCCGCTCGCGGCTGGGCGTCAGCAATCCGGTCCAGGTCGGCAGGAACGCTGGCGGCCGGTCCATCATCCTTGTAGTACGCGCCAGGTCGGGGCGATGAAGCAGCGGCGCCGGGTTTGCCGCCGGAGGATTTCGCGGGCGGCTTGCTTGCGCAACCAACAAGCAGCGTGACGGCCAGAAGCGCACAAACCGGGCGGACTGTGCGCCAGCCGGTCACGAGTTCACCAGTTTCCGATGCGTTGCCACGCTCATGAGGATACCGACTGCGATGAACAATGTCATCAAGGCGGTTCCGCCAAAGCTCATGAACGGCAACGGCACACCGACAACCGGAAGAATACCGGTCACCATGCCCATATTGACGAAAGCGTAGGTGAAGAACATCAACGTGAGCGAACCCGCCATGAGTCGGCCAAACAGTGTTGACGCGTTGGCGGCGATCAGAAAACAGCGACCAATCAGAAGCAGATAAAGCGCGAGCAGCACGATGCCACCGAGCAGGCCGAACTCTTCGCCATAGACCGCGAAGATGAAATCGGTGTGTTTTTCCGGCAGGAATTCAAGATGCGTCTGTGAGCCATTAAGCCAACCCTTGCCGAACATGCCACCGGAGCCAATTGCGATGGCCGCCTGAATGGTGTGCCAGCCAGTGTCCTGGATGTCCTGTTGCGGGTTGATCGCGGTCAGGATGCGTTCTTTCTGGTAGTCGTGCAGCCAGTTGAATTCCCACGCCGCACCGAACGCGACCGCCCCGAGCAACGCACCGCCGACGATAACCCGCCAGTCGAGGCCTGCGAGGTAGAGCACAAAGAAACCGCTTGCCCCGATCAGCAGCGCGGTGCCGAGATCCGGCTGTCGCACGACCAGAGCGAACGGGATCACCACCAGCAGGGCTGCAACAGCGAAATTACGCCAGCTCATGGTGCCCTCGTGTCGCTCGAAGTACCAGGCGAGAATCAGCGGCAGCGCGATCTTCATGATTTCCGACGGCTGGATGTTGCCAATGCCGGGAATTTTCAGCCAGCGACGGGCGCCCTTGATGACTTCACCGCCGAGCGCAACACCCAGCAACAGCACGATGCCAATCACATATAAAGGCACGGCGAAGCGCGCTATGAATTGCGGCGACAGGTTGGCGATCACGATCATGATGGCGACCGCGATGACGATCTTTTGCGATTGCGATACCACGCGGCCGATGGTTTCATAGGCTGCGCTGTAGAGCACCAGCAGTCCGAGGGCCGCAATGCAGGTCACCACCGCAAACAGAAAAGGGTCGAGGTGATCGGTAAACCGGGCCCATAACTGCTGAATCATCGTGCCCGCCTCGTGTCGACAGGGCCGCCGGCGGTGGCGCTCGCGGTCTCGTTGCGCGAGCCGGGCAGTTTGAGCGCGGCATCGAGCGTTGCCGCATCGAAGTACGCATCCATTACTTTTCGTGCTATCGGCGCCGCCGCTGCCGCGCCGAAGCCGCCGTTTTCGACGAAAGCCACCAGGGCAATGGTCGGTTTGTCGAGCGGGGCGAAAGCGATGTACCAGGCGTGGTCGCGCATGCGCTCCGAAACCTGTGATTCAACATAGTCACCGCCGCGCAGGCCGAATGTCTGGGCAGTTCCGGTCTTGCCGCCGCTGCTGTACTTCGCATTCAGGAAGGCGGTACGACCCGTGCCTTCCGTCACCACGCCAGCCATGCCCCGCATCACGGCGTCAACGTGCTCGGGTTTGAGCGGGATGGTGTAGGTCGGGGACGGTTGGGTCAGCCGAGAGTCTCCGCTCTTCGCGTCCTGAACACGCTTGACCAGATGCGGTTTGAACGCTACGCCGCGATTGGCCAGCACTGATGTCGCATAAGCCATCTGCAGTGGCGTGAACGTATTGAATCCCTGTCCGATACCGAGTGAAACCTGATCACCCACATGCAGTTTTGGATCTTTGGGGAAGCGTTTTGCTTTCCATTCGCGGGTCGGCAATATCCCCGCGAGCTCGCCATCGATATCAATGCCGGTTTTGTGCCCGAATCCAAACTGCTTCATAAACGTGGCCCAGTCATCAATATCGGTCTCGGCGGCGAGCTGGTAGTAATACGTGTCGCAGGATACGGCGATGGACTTGACCAGATCGACGGAGCCGTGGCCACCGGCCTTGTCATCGCGCCAGTAGCCGCCGCCCAGGCGGAAGTAGCCGGGATCGCTGATCGCCTGTTGCGCGGTGCGGATGCCTAGCTCCTGAGCCATCAGTGCCATGAACGGCTTGTACGTCGAGCCGGGCGGGTAGGCACCGCGCAACGGGCGGTTAAGCATTGGCTTGTCCGGTGAGTCACGCAGACCGTCCCAGGCCTGAGGATCAATGCCATCGACGAACAGGTTGGGGTCGTAGCCGGGTTTGCTGACAAACGCCAGAACATCACCCGTAGCGGGCTCGATAGCGACCAGCGCGCCGCGTTTGTTGCCAAAAGCATCTTCGGCAATTTTCTGCAGGCGTATGTCGAGTGAGAGCTGCAAATTGTTTCCCGGCAGCGAAGGTTTGCGCGAAAGCGTGCGGATGACGCGACGCGACGCATCCACCTCTACCTCGGTTGCGCCGGCGGTGCCATGCAGTTCTTTTTCATAGGAAAGCTCAATGCCTACCTTGCCCATGTAATCTGAGCCCTTGTAATTGGCAGTGAGCTCCTGTTCTTCGATACGCTTCTTTTCGTCCTGATTGATGCGGCCGATGTACCCGATGACGTGCGAGGCAAGCTCGCCCATCGGGTACTGCCTGAACAGACGCGCCTTGATTTCCACGCCGGGTAGTCGATATCGATTGGCGGCGACGCGGGCAACCTCTTCATCTGTCAGACGAGACTTGAGCGGCAGGCTGTCGTTGGTCCTGAATTCTTCAAACAGGCGCTTGAACCGCCGCCGGTCGCGGGCCGATACTTCAACGATCTTGGCGACCTCATCAATGGCGGCTTCAATGTCGGGTATTTTTTGCGGATTGAGCTCCAGCGTGTATGCCGAGTAGTTGGAGGCGAGCACGACACCATTGCGGTCGGTGATGATGCCGCGATTGGGCGCTTCCGGTTGAATGTCGATGCGGTTGGCTTCAGCCAGCGTCGCGAAGTGTTTGTATTTGATGACCTGCAAATACACAAAGCGGCTGAACAAGGCGCCAAAGCAGATAACCACAAGAATCGCGGCCAGCGTCAGACGGCGTTGATACCAGAACAGTTCCTGATCGTAATTTCGCAGTTCGGATGACATCGCGAATCGGTCTTCAGTCCAGCAGCGAACGCACGCGTTGCGGCCATTGCAGCAGCGCAGAAACCACCGGCCAGATCAGCGCGCTGCTGACACTGGTGAGCACGATCGCCGGCGTCGGTGGCGACGCGCCGCTCATGAGGCGCAACACCACCACGACGGCTTGCGCCGCGAGCAGGAGCCCGAGCACGTGCAGGGCTTGTTGCCAGAGCGGGAAGCGCAGCACGCGACGATGGAAATATCCGGCCGCAAAACCAAGGATGGCGTATGCCAGCGCATGCTGACCAAACAGGTTGGCCTCGACAACGTCCGTCAGCAGTCCGCAGGCCCAGGCCACGCCAATACCAATCCAGCGGGGCTGATGAATTGCCCAGTAAAGCAACACCAGCGCGAAGAAGTCAGGACGCAGTGCCAGCGCCAGCCCTGAGAGAGGCAACAAATTGACCGTAAACGCAAGTGCAAGCGTCACTGCGACAAACCAGGGCTTCGGCGCCAGCAGGATGTCTTCCGGCTTGGCAATTCTGAACAGTGGAGAGTCCGGCAGGTGAAACATCGGCCTTACCTGCGTTTCTTGCTGGAGGTTTCTGCGGGCTTGGCCTCAGCGGCCGGACGTGGTGCGATTGCCGGCGGTTTGTCGAGTACCAGAACGGTGTCAGAGCCGGCCACATTGGCGGTCGGAATGCATTTGATCACCGCAAACGGATTTTCAGCCGAGCGTTGCACGCTGGCAACTTTTGCCACCCGAATATTGGGGGGGTACAGACCGTCGATGCTGGACGTGAGAAGGACGTCGCCTTCCTTCACGTCAACATTGCTGGCGACGAAACTAAGTTCGGGCAGTTCGCCCGGCCCACGACCGTACAGCAATGCGCGTGCCGACGTTCGCTCAATCTTGACCGGTACCGCAAAGTCCTTCTCCGTAACCAGCGTGATCTCGGCAAACAGGGGGTGCACACGCGTCAGCTGCCCTAGCAGGCCAAGTTCATCGACTACTGCAGAGCCGGGTTCAAACGGTTGTGATGCCGCACGGTCTACGAATGCTTTCTGCGAGAAAGGATCGCGACCCAGGTACACGATGCGGGCCGCCTGCGCCCGGGTGGTCGCGGTTTGCGAAATTTGCAGAAGTTTCGCCAGTCTTTCACTTTCCTGTTTCGATGCGATCTGCGCTTGCTGTGCCTGACTGGCTTGCAGCAGATCAGCTTTCAGTTTCGTATTTTCTTCGCGCAGCTCGGTACGGGTGTCAAAAAACTCGCCAATGCTGGCCGCGATCTGTGCAGGAACGAGCGCCGCCTGTTGCACCGGATAGACCACCGTTGCGATCGCCATGCGCACGGTTTCCAGCGTACGAAATCGGGCGTCGATGAACATCAGCGCCAGCGAAATCACGCCAAAAAAAGTAAGTCGCGCGATCGGGCTCGGCCCGCGCTTGAAGAAGCGTGGTGGCTCCGAAGGTAACGACGTCACATGACCGTGCATACTACTCATCGCGCGGATTGACCGGGGTGTGTCGGCTTGCGGACTGCCGGGCGAACCTGCCACCGACGCACATCGTGAGACGGCGCTGGTGGCAGGACTTCACTCGTTGCTGCCTTAGTCTGTGGTGAAGATCGAAGAAAGGCGATCGATGTTTTCGAGCGCCTTGCCACAGCCGCGCACCACACAGGTCAACGGATCCTCGGCTACCACCACGGGTAGCCCGGTTTCTTCCATGAGCAGGCGATCCAGATCACGCAGCAGCGCGCCGCCACCCGTCAGCACCATGCCCTTTTCGGCAATGTCGGAACCCAGTTCCGGCGGTGTACGTTCCAGCGCCTGCTTCACGGCACTGACAATCGCGTTCAGTGGATCGGTCAGGGCTTCCAGGATTTCGTTTGATGACACCGTGAACGCGCGCGGAATACCCTCGGCCAGATTACGGCCCTTGATTTCCATGTCGCGTACCTCGCTGCCGGGGAACGCGGAGCCGATCGTTTTCTTGATCGTCTCGGCAGTCGTCTCGCCGATCAGCATGCCGTAGTTGCGGCGGATGTAATTGATGATTGCTTCATCAAACTTGTCGCCACCGACACGCACCGAGCCGGCGTAAACCATACCGCCGAGCGAGATTACTCCCACCTCCGTGGTGCCGCCACCGATG
>CAYMSY010000013.1:16932-20412 GCA_964393195.1 uncultured Alcaligenaceae bacterium
CCGATGTCGACCACCATCGAGCCGGTCGCATCGGAAATCGGCAAATCAGCGCCGATCGCGGCGGCCATCGGTTCTTCGATCAGGAATACTTTGGATGCGCCGGCCCCGAGTGCGGATTCGCGGATGGCGCGGCGCTCAACCTGTGTCGAGCCGCAGGGGACGCAAATGATGATGCGCGGGCTCGGGCTGAACATCTTGCTGTCGAGCACCTTGCGGATGAACTGCTTCAACATCTGCTCGGTCACGTTGAAGTCGGCGATCACGCCGTCTTTCATCGGACGGATGGCGGTGATGTTGCCCGGCGTGCGGCCCAGCATCTGTTTGGCCGACAGGCCGACATCCTGAATCACACGCTTGCCGTTGGGGCCGCCTTCCTGGCGGATTGCCACGACGGATGGCTCGTCGAGAACGATGCCTTTGCCACGCACGTAAATCAGCGTATTGGCGGTACCGAGATCGATCGCGATGTCGGTGGAAAGATAACTACTCAGAAACTTGAACATAACTATTTTGCGGCCTCCCGTGACCGCATCCCGCATGGGTGCTCCCGCCCGAGCGGCGACATGCCGCTCAAACCATTCTGCCAATCCCCCGGAAACATCGACTGCAAGCCCTTCTCGCGCGGTTGGGGGCCTGTTTTGCTTAACCCGTTATGTTACCCTACCGCCCTCAAGCAAATACATCCATGCCCGTCCATGCCAGCCGTCTGGCCGTCCGGTTTCTCCGGGCGCTGCGCTGACCGGGCACCTCCTCGAGAGTCATGAGTCTTACAGTTCAAGATATCGAGCGGATCGCGCATCTTGCCCGCATCCGCGTCACTCCCGCCGAAGTGGCGGACGTTCAGGCCAAACTCGACGGCATTTTCAGGCTGATCGATGAAATGCAGGCCGTCAATACTCAGGGTGTTGAGCCCATGTCGCATGGTCTCGACATGGTGCTGCGCCTGCGCGACGACGTCGTAACCGAGACCAATCACCGCGACGACTATCAGAAAAACGCACCGGAAGCGGCGAATGGCTACTACCTCGTGCCCAAGGTCATTGAGTAAACCATGAGCTGGAACACCTTTGCCACCGTCGCGGAGACGGTCAAGGCGCTTGACGACAAGAAAATCAGCGCCGTCGAACTCGCGACGCACTATCTTGATCGTGCAAACGCGTTGCAGCCTACGCTCAACGCCTACGTCACGCTGGACTGCGAGAAGACGCTCGCCGAAGCCAGGGCCGCCGACGCCAAACGTGCCGCCGGTGACGCCGCGCCACTGCTCGGCGTGCCCATTGCACACAAGGACATTTACCTGATCGACGGCTGGCGCACGACCTGCGGGTCGCGCATGCTCGAAAACTTCGTCGCGCCCTACACCTCGACGGTCGTCGCCAACATGGCTGCAGCCGGCATGGTCACGCTCGGCAAGCTCAACATGGACGAGTTCGCGATGGGCTCGTCGAACGAGACCTCGTACTTTGGTACAGTCAAGAACCCCTGGGATTTGTCGCGCGTACCCGGCGGTTCGTCCGGCGGTTCGGCCGCGAGTGTGGCTGCGGGTTTGACGCCTGCGTCCACCGGCACCGACACCGGCGGCTCCATCCGCCAGCCCGCGATGTTCTGCAACCTCACGGGACTCAAGCCGACCTACGGCGTCTGCTCTCGCTACGGCATCATCGCCTTCGCGTCCTCACTCGATCAGGCAGGGCCGTTTGCGCAAACGGCCGAGGATTGTGCGTTGATGCTCAACGCGATGGCGGGATTCGATCCGCATGACGCAACTTCGCTTGATCATCCGAAAGAAAACTACGCCCGTGATCTGGCAAAACCACTGAGCGGTCTGCGTATCGGTCTGCCGAAAGAGTTTTTCGGCGACGGCGTCGCACCCGGCATTGCCAAAGCGGTCGACGCCGCGCTGGATGTCTATCGAAAGCTCGGTGCGACAACGGTCGAAATCTCTCTGCCAAATGTCAAATATTCGGTTCCTGCGTATTACGTGGTTGCACCTGCGGAAGCATCAAGCAACCTGTCGCGCTTTGATGGTGTCCGCTATGGTCATCGTGCAGAAAAGTACGACGACCTGCTCGACATGTACAAACGCTCGCGCGCCGAGGGTTTTGGGGCCGAGGTCAAGCGCCGTATCCTGATCGGCACCTACGTGTTGTCGCACGGCTACTATGACGCCTACTACCTGCAGGCTGGCAAGCTGCGCCGCCTGATTGCTGAGGACTTCAAAAAGGCATACGAAGTGTGTGACCTGGTCATGGGTCCGACAGCGCCGGAAACCGCGTTCCAGTTCGGCGCCAAGAGCGATGATCCGGTCAAGATGTATCTGAATGACATCTTCACCATCTGCGCCAACCTCACCGGGCAACCGGCGATGAGCCACCCGTGTGGCGTCGACGAAACCGGCCAGCATGTGGGCATGCACATCATCGGCAACTATCTCGACGAAGCGCGCATGCTCAATGCGGCGCATCAATTTCAACTGGCGACGGACTGGCACCAACGCCATCCGTCAATCTAGAGCACGATCATGGCCCAGTGGGAAATCGTCATCGGTCTTGAAACACACGTGCAGCTGACCACTGCATCGAAAATCTTCAGTGGCAGCAGCACCGCATTCGGCGCCGCACCGAATACGCAGGCCAGCATCGTTGACCTGGCGCTGCCGGGCGCGTTGCCGGTCATGAACAAGGGCGCGGTTGAACGTGCCGTGAAGTTTGGTCTTGCCATCGGCGCCAAGATCAATCAGCGCTCGATCTTCGCGCGCAAAAACTACTTCTATCCTGATCTGCCCAAGGGCTATCAGATTTCGCAGTTCGAGACGCCGATTGTGCAGGGTGGCGGGCTCACGATCACGCTGGACGACGGCACAACCAAGTTCATCGAACTCACGCGCGCTCACCTCGAAGAAGACGCCGGCAAGAGCGTGCACAACGAGTTTGACGGCGCGTCGGGCGTTGACCTCAACCGCGCGGGCACGCCGCTGCTGGAAATCGTTACGGAACCCGTGATGCGCTCGGGCAAGGAGGCGATAGCCTACGCCAAAGCCCTGCACAACCTCGTGCGCTACCTCGACATTCGCGATGGCACTAGGCAGTCATTCTCGTTCCTGTGCTACGTGACGGTGCCGGTGCGACCGATGGGACAAAAGGAATTCGGCACCCGCCGCGAGATCAAGAACCTGAACAGTTTCAAGTTCATGCAGCAGGCCATCGACTACGAGGTTCGCTGGCAGATTGAGCAGATCGAGGACGGCAAAAAGATCGTGCAGGCGACGGTGCTGTTCAACCCGGACACCGGCGAGACGCGCGCGATGCGGACCAAAGAAGACGCGATGGACTATCGCTACTTCCCGGATCCGGATTTGCCGCCGCTCGTCGTCAGTGACGAGATGCTGAATCGCATCAGGACCGGCATGCCGGAGTTGCCGGCGGCCAAGTGTGCCCGTTTCTCGTCGCAGTACGGGTTGTCGAATTACGATGCACTGCT
>CAYMSY010000014.1:0-7243 GCA_964393195.1 uncultured Alcaligenaceae bacterium
GCAGGATGCCGTTCGGCTGCGCCAGTGCTTCCTTGAACTTGGCGAGGATGTCCGGCGCAAAGCCGAGTTTCTCGAAATTGAGCTGCACACCGCCCTTGTCGAGAATACGCATGACCACGCTTTCGCCGTGCATCGTCGGCACAGTCGATACGCGCAGGTCAATCTCCTTGCCCTGAATGCGCAGGCGGATGCGGCCGTCTTGCGGCAAACGGCGTTCGGCAATGTCAAGGCTCGCCATGATCTTGATGCGCGAGATGACCGCTGCAGCGAGGCGTTTCGGCGGCGACTCAATCTCATGCAAAACACCGTCAATGCGGTAGCGCACGATGAGGCGGTTCTCGAACGGCTCAACGTGAATGTCAGAGGCGCGTGCTTCGAGCGCGTTGGTGATCAGCAAACTCACCAGCCGGATTACCGGTGCTTCCGACGCCAGATCCTTGAGCTGTTGAACATCGTTGCCCAGACCATCCGCATCAAGGCGTGTCTCAATGTCGCCGTCGGCCAATTGTGCGACGGCAGTGCGACCGCTGCCGTACAGCCGCTCAATGGCGCCGTCAATGTCGCTGCCGACAGCAACGACACGAGTGACCTTGCGGTTGGTCACAAGCTCGAACGAATGGCGCACAAAATCGTCCGCCGGATCAGCCACCGCGAGCGTCAGCGTCTCTTCGTCTTCCTCAAGCGGAAGGGCCCGCGCATCGCGCAGGAAACGTGCGGAAATTCGCTCTTCAAGAATGGGAATCTCGGGAAACGCCGAGGCTTCAACGTAGGGCAACTCCCACTGCATGGCAAGCGCCTGGGCGACATCCCGCGCTGAAACTACACCGAGAGTCGTCAGCAGTGAGCCCAGCTTTTCCGGGCGCTGAGACGATGCCTGCAGGCGCAGGACACGGTCCAGCTCCGCCGACTCGATTTTGCCCCGGGATAGCAGGATCTGGCCAAGCTTGGCACGTGCAGTGCGCCCGGCAGCGTTCGCGGGCGCCGCAGCTACAGTGCTTTCTTCGGTGGTTTCCACCAGCCTCACCCCATCTTCAAACTGTCTTGGTCAACCTTGGATTCTAATGAGCGCAAGAGGTTCAAAGCGGCTTCACCTACAATCGCGCGGTTTGATTGCGAAGATTTCGACTGAATTGTTATGAAAAAGTACATGTGCCTGATTTGTGGCTGGATCTACGACGAAGCCACGGGCTGGCCGGAGGACGGGATCGCCGCAGGCACCCGCTGGGACGACATTCCGATGAACTGGACCTGCCCTGAGTGTGGCGCCCGCAAGGACGATTTCGAGATGGTCGAAATCTAGAAGCGCGTCTACAGCAGGTAGTGATCGGCCAGCAAGGCGGCGAAAAGAGCGGCCAGATAGGTCAAAGAAAAGCGGAATACGGCGCGCGATTTCTGGTCCGAATAGTCTTTCCGCAACTTCCACACGACGTAGATGAACTGCACTCCGAGCGCGAGCGCCACCAGCGCGTAAATGGCACCGCTCATGCGAATGGCAAACGGCAGCAGCGAGACGGCCAGCAGCAGCACCGTGTACAGCAGCATGTGCAGCAACGTGAAGTCGCGCCCGTGGGTGACGGGCAGCATTGGCAGGCCTGATCGCTCGTAGTCTTCCTGACGGTAAAGCGCCAGCGCCCAGAAATGCGGCGGCGTCCAGGCAAAAATAATCAGGAACAGCAGCAGCGGTGGCGCCGATACATCGTTAGCGACTGCGACCCAGCCGAGCACCGGCGGCATCGCGCCCGCAGCACCGCCGATGACGATGTTCTGCGGTGTCGAGGGCTTCAGGTAGAGCGTGTACACAAAGGCATAGCCGAAGAATGTTGCCAGTGTGAGCGCCCAGGTCAACACGTTGGTCGTAACTATCAGCACGGCGCTGCCCAATGCTCCAAGCACCAGCGCAAAGGTGACGATCTGCGCTGTGGATAACGTGCCTTGCGCCGAAGGCCGCCGGTCAGTACGCCGCATTCGCGCATCTACTGCCGCCTCCAGCAGACAGTTCATGGCGAAGCTCGCACCCGCCAGCAACGCGATGCCGATGCAGCCGCCTACCACCACGATGATTGGCGGAAACGCCTTGTCCACCAGCAACATGCCGATGAAGGCCGTGAAAACCGCGAGTACGGTAACGCGCGGTTTCGTAATGACCATATAGTCGCGCCATCGCTGCGATGGGGGTTTCAGGACTGTGCTCACAGGCGCGCCTATCCGATCCGCGACGCGCGCAACAGCCGGGCCAGGTCCTGATTGAGTTTCTTCACGTCAGGGTTCTGTGGCCACAGGATGACACGATTGCCCAACGGATCAACCAGCAACAGTCCACGCTCAAGATCAATGCGCCATTCGGGCGGCAACTGAGCCGGCATCGGGACCACAAGCAGGTCCGGGTGCGCATCGGTCATCGCGGTCGCTGGTTTACCGTGCGCAATAACGACCCGTGTCACGCGGTCCTTGTCACGGCCGAGCATCGTGCGTGCTTGTCTCGTGGCATAAAGCGTTTCCTCGCATTCTTTTGCGCAGTCGCCGGTAACAAGCTGGACGAGACGCCAGTGACCGTTCCACAGTTGGGCGTTTGCAGCCGGCAACGCAAGCGCAGGAAGCGGTCTGGTTTCCAGCAATTCGCCGTAACTCTTGCCTCCGGCAGGTTTGATCAGGTAGTACGCCACCCACGCTGAGACGAAAGGAGCGGCGCATACCAGCGCCACCAGAATGATCATTTTCGTGGATGATTTCACAACGATTCCTGCCTACGGAAACTCAAGACAACAAAAAGGACGACCGCGAGTGTCGCGAAGGCGTACCACTGCATCTGGTAGATGCGATTCTTCTCAAAATTCGAACCCGGAGGAATGCTGCCGATACCTGTGAACCCCGGCCCGCCAGTCAGTTCCAGTACATAGGGTTCGAGCCTTTTGTTCGTTCGCCGGGCAAGTTCATCAATATTGATGTAATTGAGACGAACTCCAGCGTCATTGTCGAAGGTGCCGGGATTGCGTGACTGCGGCAAATTGACGCGTGCTTGCAAAGAAACGTTTCCAGCGGGTGTTTTCAGTTGAGGCATGTTTTGCCGCTCGGCAGGGGCCGCGACCCAACCACGATCCACCAGAACATAGTGCGGACCGCTTCCACCGTTCTCGTCCACAACGCGAAATAGCTGCAATGCGACATATCCGGCTTTTCCCTCGTTGATCCGATTGTCGACGAAGAACAATTCCTCTTCCACGAACGATCCTGTCACGTTGGCTTTACGGTAGCGCATGGCGTTTCCCGCATCGGAAACGAGCCGCAGCTCACTCATCGACAACGGTGCCTTGACCTGTGAGGCGTCCAGTTGCGCTTGTTGGGACAGCTTGTAGTCAGCTCGCTCTCCCTGCCAGTTGCCGAGTCGAACCATGAGCACAGACACCAGGACAGCCAGCACGAAAGCCCACCACTTCGGCCGGAAATGTCGACTTTTGCCCTTGAACAACATCGGTGAACCCTTCAAGGTTGTACTCACTAGAATGGGACCATGCGCTGGTTGGTAATTCTCTGTCTGCTCGCAATTGTGGCGTCAATGGCGTCTGCACTCGTATTCCTGTTTCGCGACAGCGGAAAAGGGTCATCGCGCATGTTGCGCGCTTTGACCATCCGGGTCGCAATTTCGGTTGGGCTCTTCATCTTCCTGATGGCAAGCTACAAATTCGGCTTGATCGGACCACAAGGCGTCGGGAAGTAGCTGCTTGTCCAAAAGCAAAGGCGGCACTTGGCCGCCTTTTTTGCTGCTAACTGCCAGAGATTCGCAGACTACAGCATATAAACAATAACAAACAGTCCGAGCCAGACCACGTCTACGAAGTGCCAGTACCACGCCGCAGCTTCAAACGCGAAGTGATGCTGCGCGTCAAAGTGACCGCGCATCGAGCGGAACAGGATCACGGCCAGCATGATCGCACCAACAGTGACATGGAAACCGTGGAAGCCAGTCAACATGAAGAACGTGGAACCAAAGATTCCGGTCGTCAGTTTCAGGTTCAATTCGCTGTAGGCGTGGATGTATTCGTAAATCTGCAGGGACAGGAAGATCGCGCCCAAGATGATCGTTGCCGCCAGCCAGAGGACCAGCTTGCTGCGCTGGTTAGCAAGCAAAGCATGATGTGCAATGGTTAGCGTGACCCCTGACGTCAAAAGCAATGCCGTATTGATCGCTGGAATTCCCCAGGCGCCCATCGGCGAAAAAACTTCTTTCAGGAACGGACCAGAGGTCGGCCAGGTAGCGGCAAAGTCTGGCCACAGGAGCTTTGCCTCAATGCTGCCAAGATCGGGCACCGAATGCAGACGCGCATAGCCCAGCGCGCCAAAAAATGCCGCAAAGAACATGACCTCCGAGAAAATGAACCAGCTCATGCTCCAGCGGAATGAGGTGTCCACATTCTTGCCGTAGAGGCGTCCCTCGCTCTCCTTGATGACAACGCCGAACCAGCCGAACAGCATGATCAGCAGGATCACAAAACCAGCACCGAGCACCGGCAACCCCCAAGAGAGGCTGTTCATGCTGCCGACCGCGCCAAAGGCGAGCGTCAGCAATGCCGCACTCCCAACAATTGGCCAATGCGAAGGTGACGGGACGAAATATTTACCGGATGCGGCAGATGGGGAAGCGCTCATTGCATGGGCTCGCTAGGTTGAACTCTACTTATGATTTCGATTATCCCGGCGCTTTGGCCGTGGATGTTGATTCCAGTTTGCCCGTCGGGGCCTGGGCGGTAACCGGACCAGACCCGGGCATTTCGAAGAATGTGTACGACAAGGTAATTGTGTTCACATCCTTTGGCAGATCACGGTCAACGACAAATACGACCGGCATCTGACGAGCCTCCTGCGCGTCAAATGTCTGTTTCGCAAAACAAAAACACTCCAGTTTCTTGAAGTGCTCCGCAGCGCTACTCGGGCCATAACTCGGAACCGCCTGGCCAGTCATCGCCCGAGCCGTCGTGTTGCGGACCTCGTAAACGACAGTTGCCAGCTCACCCGGATGTACATCAAGTGACGTCACCTCTGGCTTGAAGCTCCACGGCAAATTGCGGGTGTTCGCGTCAAACTCTATCCTGATCGTGCGCGACGGATCAACCTGAGAGTTCTTTAGCTGCTCGGGGCGCATGAAATCGTTGACGCCAGTGACTTCGCAAATTTTCTTGTATATCGGAACCAGCGCGAAACCGAACGCAAACATGACCGCTACAAAGACGGCCAGTTTGCGCAGCATCACCCGATTCTCAAAGAAGTGCACGATAGTCGCCTTAGCCCAAACGCGCGTACCAGACAGACAGGGCTATCAACATCGCCACGCACCCAAGAACCCATCCGGTTCTCAGGTTTCGGCGACGAAGCGATGCGGCATCGCGTGAGCGCATGGTCGTCGTCATTATTTGAATACGGGAGGCGTCTCAAACGTGTGGTACGGCGCCGGTGACGGAACCGTCCACTCGAGTCCTTCGGCGCCATCCCATGGCTTGGCTGCTGCGCGCACACCGCTTTTGCCGGCGATCATCCGCAGCACGATGATGATAAAAAAGATTTGTGCTGTGCCGAATGCAAATGCGCCAATAGACGAGACCATATTCCACTCGGCGAATTGCAGGTTGTAGTCGGGGATTCGGCGCGGCATGCCCGCAAGTCCGAGGAAGTGCTGGGGGAAAAACGTGACGTTGAACGCAATGAGCGACCACCAGAAATGAATCTTGCCGAGCTTCTCTTCGTACATCCAGCCAGTCCATTTCGGACCCCAATAGTAAACAGCAGCGAACGCAGAGAACAAGGCCCCGGCGACCATCACATAGTGGAAGTGTGCGACAACGTAATAGGTATCGTGAAGCTGGATATCGACCGGCGTCAGCGAAAGCACCAATCCGGTGAAACCACCCATTGTGAACAGGAACAGGAAGCCGAGGCAGAACAGCATTGGCGTCTCAAGTGTGATTGAACCACGCCACATCGTAGCCAGCCAGTTGAAAACCTTGACGCCCGTCGGTACTGCGATCAGCATCGTCGCAAACATGAAGTAGAGCTGACCAGCGACCGGCAGACCCGTCGTGTACATGTGATGCGCCCACACGATAAATGAAAGGATCGCGATGGAAGCCGTGGCATACACCATTGATTCGTAGCCGAATAACGGTTTGCGCGAGAACGCGGGGATGATCTGCGAGACGACGCCGAACGCGGGAAGGGCAATGATGTACACCTCTGGATGCCCGAAGAACCAGAAGATGTGCTGGAACATCACGGGGTCACCGCCGCCTGCTGCGTTAAAGAATGTCGTACCGAAATGGCGGTCCGTCAGCAGCATGGTGACCGCACCGGCGAGTACCGGCATCGTCGCAATCAGCAGGAAAGCTGTAATCAGCCATGTCCATGCAAACATAGGCATCTTCATCATTGTCATGCCGGGTGCGCGAAGATTGAGAATCGTCGTGATGATGTTGATGGACCCCATGATGGATGAGGCTCCCATGATGTGCACCGCGAAAATCATCATGTCCATGCCCATACCTGCCTGAATGGACAGCGGCGGATAAAGCGTCCATCCACCAGCTGCAGCGCCACCTGGCACAAAAAACGAGCTGACCAGCAGAATTGCCGCCGGTGGCAGCAACCAGAAAGACCAGTTGTTCATGCGCGCAAATGCCATGTCTGGGGCACCCAGTTGCAATGGCAGCATCCAGTTCGCGAACCCGACAAACGCAGGCATGATGGCGCCGAAGATCATCACAATCCCGTGCAGCGTCGTAAGCTGATTGAACAATTCCGGGCGCAATACCTGCAGTCCCGGCTGGAAGAGCTCCGCTCGGATCAACAGAGCCATGATGCCGCCAGTGATAAACATCACGAAACTGAACCAAAGGTACATTGAACCAATGTCTTT
Source organism: uncultured Alcaligenaceae bacterium (assembly GCA_964393195.1). Lineage (GTDB taxonomy): Bacteria > Pseudomonadota > Gammaproteobacteria > Burkholderiales > Casimicrobiaceae > Casimicrobium. Next base: position 6,902 of record CAYMSY010000014.1, read on the forward strand.
GTGATTCGTGGTCGTGACGTAGCGCATCAATCCGGTCGGGTGATGATCGTGATGATCATCGTGACCATGATGACCGTGAGTGTCGTGTGTCGCGTCGTGTGGAACGCTTGCCATGTTGGATTACTCCTGAATTTCTCTGCTGTGTCGCTATGCTGTCTGGAACTGTCAGGCGCCGGCGTTGATTTCAACGCGCCGCGCTTCCTTGTTGTCACTGCCCCCTGTTACTTCGGCAGGGGGTTTCATGTTGATTCGATCACGCGCGACACCGGCGACTTCTAGCGCCGAGCGAACCGCTTTGGCGCGCTCCTTCGCCAACTCAAGATTGGCCGCCTGATCCCCGGT
>CAYMSY010000014.1:7343-9169 GCA_964393195.1 uncultured Alcaligenaceae bacterium
GCAAACTCGACAGTTTTGTTGGACCAGGTACTACGGGTGTACGCCATGACCCCGGCAAGATCCTTGTCGCTAAGGTGCTTGAAAGCCGCCATCGCGGTACCGGCCTTGCCATTCAGCAACAGATTGATTTGCGCATCCTTGGGACCATTCACAATTTTCGATCCGTCCAACGCCGGGAATTGGCCCGCTACACCCTTGCCGGTAGGTTGATGACAGCCTTGGCAACCGCCCGAACCTTCGTACACCGTCTTGCCATGCGCCACCAGTTCATCACGCGTGTAAGTCTTGGTATCTACGGCGACGGCTGCATTGGCCGCTTTACCAACACCGTACTTGTCTTTTTGCGCTGCCAGCCATTTGTCGTAGTCAGCCTGCGTCTTCACATCCACAACGATCGGCATAAAACCGTGTTCTTTGCCGCACAACTCTGCGCAATTGCCACGGTAGATGCCCGGACGATCCGCGCGGAACCAGGCGTCACGGATAAATCCGGGAATGGCGTCCTGCTTGACTCCCAGCGCAGGCACCCACCAAGCATGCAGGACATCATTTGCGGTGAGCAGTACGCGCACTTTCCGTCCTACCGGCACCACCAGCGGGTTATCTACTTCGAGCAGATAATTTTCACCCTGAGTTTCGGAACCCTTGATCTGCGCCAAAGGGGTAGCAAGAGTGGATACGAAACCGAAACCTTCGTGGATATAGTCGTAACCCCATTTCCACTGGTATGCAGTGATCTTCACTGTCATCTCTGGCGCTGATGTGTCACGCATATCGAGCACAGCTTTGGTCGCCGGGAACGCCATCGCAAGCAGGATGAAGAACGGGATGATCGTCCATGCGGCTTCAACTGTTGCGCTTTCGTGAAACTGTGCCGCCTTATGCCCTTTGCTCTTCCGATGAGCATAGAGGGAATAGAACATGACGCCGAAGACACCGACAAAGATGACCACGCATATGAGCGTAATCAGCGTATGCAAGTCGAACATCTGCTGAGCCACACCCGAATTGGGCGGTTGCAGATTCATTTTCCAGTCGGCGACGGCGAACAGTGGCAACGATCCGACTGCGGCGGCAAACGATCGCTGCGCAACTGTCTTGACTGAGAGCGGCCCGAAGCGCCCGGTTTTTTTTGCTGTTTTCACTGATTCAATCCTGTTTCGCACGACTACAACCCCAATTAGTTAACGTGAAGCCAGCGCGACTCGCAATTCACGCAACGCCCGGTGCAGTTCCGGCACCGGCAAAAATTCCAGCAATTCGAATGAGCGCCCCGACTGCCGCATTCTGAGTCCCGGTTTTCGTTCGTCCTCGCTACTGCACAAATCCGCAGACAACCAGCCCCGGCTAAACTCAATCCGCCGCAACTGACGCCGCCTGTAGCTCAACACCAGTACACCGGACTCGCTAATCTCTATCTGATCGCGGTCATCAACGGCCTGTTCAAGCCACCAGAACGCCGCCCCCACACAACCCGTTTCCAATCCTGCGAACGGCAAAACAACCCAGGCATCGGCAAACCACCACAAAAACCCTGCGAACACGCACGAAATGAAGCCCAAGCCCGCAAAGGCGGCAAACCTGAGTCGCCGACTACTGGCAAACTGGCGCCGCCATTCAAGCCTGATCGCGATCATCTCATTACGATCCCGCAAAAATCGTGGATGGTCCGTAAAACCCTAGAAGTTTAGCAAAATCGGCTAGGTGCCTTTTGCCGCAAGGATGCTGACCAATGCGCATGAAGCCAGTCGACTGAAAGCCGAGTCCGCGCGACTGGTCAGGATTACAGGCAATCTAGCTCCCTGCACAACGCCTGCACATTCGGC
>CAYMSY010000014.1:9269-20321 GCA_964393195.1 uncultured Alcaligenaceae bacterium
GCGATCGCAATTTTCGGTTGCCGTATGTCAAGCGCACGCAGCATCTGGCACGCATTGACGATTGCATCTGCCTTTGTCCGCACGTCGGGCGAGATGTTTATGACCGCGTCCGAGACAGCTAGTAACTTGTCATACCGGGGTATGTCAAATACAAAGGTGTGCGTTATTCGGGAGTCTCCCCGTAGCCCGGATTCGCGGGCAACTACGGCGGTGAGCAACTCGTCGGTGTGAAGGCTGCCTTTCATCAAGGCGCGCGTCCGCCCACGGACAGCGTCGGCAACAGCCTGGCTAGCAGCTGCAAGTGGCGAGTCCCCGGTATCGACAACATCGCCGACAAGCCCAATGCCCAACTGCTCGGCCAACTCGCGGATCTTGTCCTCAGGCCCATAGTAGACAGCCGAAATCAAGCCTTGTTGCGCTGCTTGCACAGCCGCGCGCAGCGACGACTGTTCGCACGGGAAAACTACCGCCGTTGGCAGGGCCGGCAATAACCGTGCGCGATCAATCAGGGATAGCAAGCGCGGGTGCCCGGCAGTCCCCGCCAATCCGGCGATATCGCTACCAGTCAAGGGTCTGGCCGATTTGCTCGGCTGCTTCCTTGAGTGTCGGCAGGAACTCGATCGCCTGCGTCACACTCATGCGAGCCACTGGCCCATGAACCGCTACCGCGGCGACCACACGCTCCTGATCATTCATCACCGGCACCGCTAGACAACAAATGCCTGCCAGATACTCTTCATTGTCCACCGCATATCCACCACGGCGAATTTTCGTGAATTCCAGCTCCAGTTGCCGCAACGACGTCAATGTGTTCTTGGTATGCCCAATCAACGGCGCACTGGTAAGAAGCCTGTCGCGCATACGCTTCGGTGAATGCGCAAGAAAGAGTTTGCCGCTGGCGCTGGCGTAAAGTGGCACTTTCGACCCGGCGTGCAGGTTGATCCGCAATGGCCATGAAGACTCAACGCGATCCAGGTACATCACGTGATGCCCGTTGGGAATCGTCAGGTTGCAGGTTTCGCCCACCTTCTCGACGAGCTCTTCGAGAATTGCGCGGCGCGCTGAACGATGCGGCGAATGCAGCAACACGTTGGCCGCGAGATTGGCCAGACGCTCACCCGGAACATACCGTTTGGCATCCGGCTCACGAAGGAGCATGCCTGCCTCCTCCAGAGTCGTAAGGATGCGGAAAACCGTCGGCTTTGGTAAACCGACCGCCTGCATGATTTCGGTCAGGCTCACAGAGCGCTCGCTATTGGCGACAAACTCCATGACAGCCAGTGAGCGCAATGCAGCAGACCCTGCCTCCCGGCTCTCTTTATGATCCTCGTCCGGTTCACCTGACATCTTATGTTCCTAAGTTAATTTCTGTACGCATTATGCACAAACGCGCATGAAGCGGCAAAAATGAAACCGTGAGATTCGTTTTTTTGATCTCTTGCGTGCCGGCAACGGATGTCCCTTGCACACTTGCCATCATTGTGACCCCGTGAGGTAACCCCATGAAATCGAAGTCCCCGGCCAAGGCCAGCGCCAGCACCTATAAACCATCCAGGAAATCAAAAACAGCAAAGGTTGACCGCCGCGTGACGCAAGGCAAGGTCAGGATGACGCCGTCCGAGGCGTTTGTAGAGACGCTTGTGGCGCAAGGCGTGACCGATGTTTTCGGCATCGTTGGTTCGGCCTACATGGACGCGCTCGATCTGTTTGAAACGGCCGGCATTCGTTTCATTTCCGTGGCCCATGAGCAGGGGGCGGGTCATATGGCAGATGGCTACTCGCGCGTGTCGGGGCGGCATGGCGTCTGCATCGGGCAGAACGGTCCGGGCATCACCAATTTCGTAACCCCCACTGCGGCGGCATACTGGGCTCACTCACCGGTCGTCGTCATCACGCCAGAAACCGGTTCAATGACACTGGGCTTGGGCGGTTTTCAGGAAACCGATCAGCTACCGATCTTTTCGAAGATCACAAAGTATCAGGCGCATGTCAACAACAAGGCGCGCATGGCAGAGTTGACTGCACGTGCGTTTGACCGTGCGCACATCGAACTCGGCCCTACGCAGCTCAACATTCCGCGCGACTTTTTCTACGGTGACGGTGAGTACGAGATCTCGGCGCCTATCACCATTGAACGCGGCGCCGGCGGTGAAAGCGCGCTGGACGAGGCCGCCGAGATGCTCGCGAGTGCGAAGTTCCCGGTCATCCTTTCGGGCGGTGGCGTGATCATGAGCAACGGCATGGACGCGGCAGTCAAGCTCGCCGAGCTGCTTGACGCGCCTGTCTGTAACAGTTATTTGCACAACGACAGCTTCCCCGCCAACCATCGCCTGTGGTGTGGCCCGTTGGGCTATCAGGGATCAAAGGCTGCGATGAAGCTCATCAGCAAAGCCGACGTCGTGCTGGCGCTCGGTACCCGGTTGGGACCGTTCGGCACGCTGCCTCAACACGGTATCGAGTACTGGCCCAAGAACGCCAAAATCATCCAGATTGACGCAGATCCAAAGATGTTGGGCCTGGTCAAGAAAATGTCAGTCGGCATCTGTGGTGACGCACGTGCTGCGGCGCTAGCTCTGGTGGCGCGATTGAAAGGCAAAAAGCTTGCATGCCATGGCAATCGTGACGCCCGCCTGGCAACTGTTGCCAAGGAGAGGAAAGCCTGGGAGAAAGAACTGGATGGGTGGACGCATGAGCGTGATCCGTACTCGGTGGAAATCTCGAAGACGTCGTCTTACATGCATCCGCGGCAAATGTTGCGTGAACTCGAGAAAGCCATGCCAGCCCGGGCCATGGTATCCACTGACATCGGCAACATCTGCTCGGTGTCGAACAGCTACCTTCGCTTCAACGAACCGCGTTCGATGTTCGCGGCCATGAGTTTTGGCAACTGCGGCTATGCGTTTCCGACCATCATCGGCGCCAAACTGGCTGCCCCGGACCGACCGGCGATTGCCTATGTCGGCGACGGCGCGTGGGGAATCAGCTTCAACGAAGTTCAGACGTGCGTGCGCGAGAACATTCCCGTCACCGCTATTGTTTTTAACAATGGGCAGTGGGGCGCAGAGAAGAAAAATCACGTCGACTTCTACAATCGCCGCTACCTTGGCGTAGCGCTCGACAATCAACCGCATTGGGCCAATGTCGCCATTGCAATGGGCGCCGAGGGCCTGCGCATCGACAAGCTTGCTGACGTCGGCCCAGCCTTGTCCGCAGCGTGTGAAGCGCAGAAACGCGGCAAGACCACGATCATTGAAATGATGGTTACCAAGGAACTGGGTGATCCTTTCCGCCGTGACGCGCTTGCGTTGCCGACGCGCTATCTCAATAAGTACAAACACACTGAGATCAAGCGGTAATTTTCGTTAGCATCAGGCGAAGTTCGGCGCGTATCTCAGTATCCCTACCGGGATGCGCGTGCAAACGCGTACGGAACTGCATAAGGAGTATTCATGCAATCACTGTCCAGAATCCTGGCGCTGGCCCTCGCAGCAACCAGCATGGTCGCGTCAACGGTTGGCCATGCACAAACCTGGCCGACCAAACCAGTCCGCCTGATCAACCCGTTCCCGGCTGGCGGCGGCACTGACACCTTCGCACGCCCACTCTCGGCGCAATTGACAAAACAGACCGGACAGCAATTCATCGTCGAGAACATCGGTGGTGCCGGCGGCACAGTTGGCGCCGCTCAGGCCGCACGGGCGGCGCCCGACGGCTACACCTTCCTGATCGGTGCCGTGCATCACACCATCGCGCCGTCCATTTATCCCAAACTTTCATACGACATAGAAAAGGACTTTGTCCCGGTAACGCTGCTGGCGATCATGCCCTTCGTCATCGCAGTGCAGCCGAATAAACTGCCGCAGGTCAAGACGCTCAAGGACCTTGTTGACTACAGCAAGGCCAATCCTGGCAAGCTGAATTTCGGCTCGCCGGGCTCGGGAACCTCTCAGCATCTGACTGGTGAACTGTTCAAGCTGGGGCAAGGTATCGACATCGTGCACGTGCCGTATAAAGGCATGGGACCAGCCATGCAGGACTTTTTGGGCGGATCGCTCGACGTGCTGATCGACGGCATGAGCGCCACTGCTGCGCAGATTCGCGCCGGCAAGGCGCGCCCGCTCGGGCTGATGGCCGCACAGCGCTCGCCACAGTACCCGGACATTCCGACAATGTCGGAACAGGGTTATCCGAACAGCGAAGTATCACAGTGGTACGCGATTTGGGCCATCAAGGGGACGCCCCCGGAGATCGTTGATCGCATGTACAGGGAAGTCGCCAAGGCGCTGGAAGAGCCGGCCATCAAGGCGAACTGGGCGGCCGCTGCGGCAGACGCTGGTGGCATGCCGCCGGCAGAGTTCGCCAAATTTGTGCGTGGCGAAATGGACCGCTGGGCGAAAGTTGCCAAGGCCTCCGGAGCGAAACTGGATAACTGACTGTCATGACTACGGAAGCGGATACGGTTGCCACACTCGTCGCCCGTGCGCGTGTCGCGCAGGCCGTAGCAGAGACATACGACCAGCAGCAAGCCGATCACCTCTGCGCAGCGGCCGCGTGGGCGATCATGGAACCGTCACGCAACCGTGCGCTCGCCGAGCTGGCGGTGCATGACACTGGGCTCGGCAACGTTGCCGACAAGATCCAGAAAAATCACCGCAAGACACTCGGACTCATGCGCGACCTACACGGCGCGAAATCGGTTGGTGTGATTGCCGAAAACATGACCACCGGCATCACCGAAATCGCCCGAGCAGCGGGCGTGGTCGGCGCAATTACACCGTCAACCAATCCCGGTGCGACCCCCGCCAACATGATCATCAACGCGATGAAGGGCCGCAATGCGATCATTCTTGCGCCGTCGCCCAAGGGCGCGTCCACGGCCGAATTGCTGCTGAGCTATGTGCACGCAGAATTTGACCGCATCAATGCGCCGCGAGACCTGGTCCAGGTGTTGCCCTCTCCGGTCAACAAGGCGCTGACCCACGAGTTGCTGCAACAGGTTGACCTGGTGGTCGCCACCGGTTCACAAGCCAACATCCGGGCTGCCAATTCAAGCGGCACGCCGGCATTCGGCGTGGGTGCGGGCAACGTTGCTGTCGTCGTCGACACCAGCGCCCATCCTGTGCACACAGCCGAGCGTATTGTCCGTTCCAAGATTTTTGACAATGCCACCAGCTGCTCCAGCGAGAACAGCGTAGTCATCGTCGACGCAATCTACGATGCGATGGTCGCGGCCCTTAAGGCCCAGGGCTGCGTCCTGCTGGACGCAGGACAGAAGTCACAGCTGCAGGCCATCATGTTCCCCGGTGGAAAACTCTCGCCCGCAGTAACCGCCAAATCCGCACCCGAAATCGCTGCCCTCGCTGGATTGACGGTCGCAGCGGACACCCGGGTATTGATGGTCAGCGAAACGGGAACCGGTGCCGATTTCCCGTTCTCGGGCGAAAAACTGTCGCCGGTGCTGAGCGTTTACCGCACGCCTGATTTTGCGTCAGCACTGCAAACAGTTCGCGACCTCTATGCCTATCAGGGCGCGGGACATTCGGTCGGCATTCATGCGGCTCCCGAGCGCGTTGATGCGCTCGCCCTGGAGATCGGACTGACGTTGCCCGTATCACGCGTGATCGTGAACCAGGCGCACTGCATTGCCACCGGTGGCAGCTTTGACAACGGACTGCCGTTCTCGTTGTCGATGGGCTGCGGCACTTGGGGTGGCAACAACTTCAGCGACAATCTCACCTACAAAAACTTCCTGAACATCACGCGGATCGCCCGCCCCATCGCAAGCCAGATGCCCGACGAATCCGCACTGTTTGCCGACTATTTCTCCCGCGTCAACCGATGACGCGAGCGTCTACGCTGCGCGACACCCTGCTCGCATTTGAGCAGCAACTGCCCGACGCGCCGCTGCTGATTGCTCCGGAGACAGGGCTCGTACTGAGCTACCGGCAGCTCGCGCAGGAAACCCGTCAGTTATTGGCACGCTATGCAGCGGCCGGCCTGCGGGCAGGTGATCACGTCGGATTTCTGCTGCACAACGGCTATCAGACAACAACGATCTTTCTCGGCACGATGGCGGCGGGCTATGTTGTCACGCCGCTCAACCTGCTGTCGCAGGGCACACAGCTCGCCTATGTGCTGGCACATAGTGACGTGCGGCTGGTTTTCACGTCATCACATTATGAGGAGCAGTTGCGCAACGCGCTGGCACTGCTGCCCGACGAGCAGGCGCAGCGTATCCAGGTCGCTGTCATTGACTCTGATGCGCCGCTTGTGCACGCGCCGTACGGCGAGGCCCCGATGGACGGCGCATTGCCATCCGAAGCTCCGGCGCTCCTGATGTACACGTCCGGGACCACCGGTACGCCCAAGGGTGCGCTGCTGACCCATGCCAATCTGATGCAGGCCGGACATGCGGTCAGTGACTGGCACGGACTGACTGCCGTCGATCGCGTGCTTTCCTCGTTGCCGCTGTATCACATCAATGGACAGTGCATTGCCACGGTCGCGCCGTTCGTCAGCGGTGGCAGCATCGTCGCGCCACACAAGTTTTCCGCCAGCAGCTGGTGGGGTTGGGTTGAGCAACACCAGCCCAGCTGGCTCAATCTCGTTCCCACCATCATTTCCTACCTGCTCAACGCAGCTGACAGCAACCCCCGGCAGTGGCCGCAGATCCGTTTCGCGCGCTCGGCGTCGGCACCGCTGCCGCCGGACCAGCATCGCGCTTTTGAAGCGCGGTTTGGCATCGGCGTAATCGAAGCCATGGGCATGACCGAGTGCGCATCCGTGGTGTTCTGCAATCCTCAGGCTCCCGAGAAGCGGAAGTACGGCACGCCGGGCCTGCCCTGCGGCGTCGAGGCACGCGTGGTGTCGACCGAGACCGGAGACGCGCTTCCGGTCGGTGCGACCGGCGAACTCCAGTTGCGCGGCGCCAATGTCATGGCCGGCTATTACAACGCACCGGAGAAAACGGCAGAGGCCCTGACCACCGACGGCTGGCTGCGCACCGGTGACCTCGGTCATCGCGATGGCGACGGGTTCTACTTTGTGACCGGACGCATCAAGGAGCTCATCATCAAGGGCGGCGAGAACATCGCGCCGCGAGAAATCGACGAGGCGCTGCTGGCACACCCAGCCGTGCTGGAAGCGGCAGCCGTAGGCATTCCCGATGTCAATTACGGGCAGGAAATCCTGGCTGCGGTGGTGCTCAAGGACGGCATGAGCTGTGATGAGAACGCACTGCGTGAACATTGTCAGCGTGTGCTGGGTCGCTTCAAGACACCGAAAACATTCCGCTTCGTCGCCGATTTGCCAAAGGGACCGTCCGGCAAGGTGCAGCGGCTTAAACTGCTGGACTGATGTGCATCGTTGCGCTTGCGTGGAATCCGGAGAGTCCGACATCGCTGCTGCTGGCGAGTAATCGCGACGAGTTTTTCGAGCGCCCGACTGCGGCGATGCACTGGTGGCCCGGTGACGATGTGCTGGCCGGCCGCGACCTCAAGGCCAACGGTGCCTGGCTCGGCATGACGCGAAGCGGGCGTTTTGCGCTGCTGACGAACATCCGCAATCCGGCGCTGCGGCGCAGCGGCGCGCCTTCACGCGGCGGGATCGTGAGCGCCTTTCTGGCGTCCGATACGACGCCCTCGCGTTTCATTCACAACATCGCGTCGACGGCCCGCGACTTTGAAGGCTTCAACCTGCTCTGTGGACAAGTTGGTGGCGCGGCGGGGGAATTGTGGTTTCTCAACTCTGCGGACGCCGGTCCGACGCAGCTCGCCGCCGGGCTTTACGGACTGTCAAACGCATCGCTGGATTCGCCGTGGCCCAAGTTGCAACGGATCAAGCAGGGCTTGCGTCACGCGCTGGCGGAAGCGGATGTGGAGACGCAGGACGCACGGCTGCTGCGCCTGTTGCGCAACACGACGCCGACCGCCGCCCATTTGTTGCCCGACACCGGTGTACCGCGTGAATGGGAACAGGCGCTCGGCAGCATCTTCATCCGTCGCGACGGCTACGGCACGCGGGCGTCAACCGTACTGCGGGTCAACGGAGCGCAGGTGACAGCGATCGAGGTGAATTACGCGGCGGACGCAAACGTCCGTTCAAGCAGCCGTTTTTCGTTCGAAATAGCAGCCCGCAGGTAGCGTGAGCTGGCTATAGCTTTTTATCGAAAGCACCTTCACAAAGGGCTTGGAAGCGAATTTCGGCAAAAATCGACTTTCCGCCAAACAATGTGCCAAGCCCTTTACAGGATGGTTTTCAGCGAAAAGCTGTCAGATGAAAATCAGTAAACCAGCGCTGAGGCGTTGAGCATTCCGACGGCGATGGAGACCGACGCCAGGAAAGTCGCCTTGGCCACGTTGCCGCCTTCAATTGACGCCGTGAGCCCCGGCATCAGCATTCGCGCAAACACGAACACGATCAGCTGCACGACGGTCGCGAGCACCGCAAACAGCACCAGGTCAATCAGGTTCACCGCATTGGCCACGGTACTCGCCAGCGGCAGCGCGAAGCCGAGCAACGCACCCGACAGCGAAATGGCCGCCGCCGTGTTGCCTTCGCGAATCAGCGCGATTTCGTTGTACGGCGTCACCTTGGTGTAGACCAGCGTGAACGCAATGAGCAGCACCAGCGCCACCGCAAAATAGATCAGGAAATCGTCAAAGTACCGGATCGATTCGTTGAGTGTGTAGGTCATGTCTGTGTCCTTTTTTGCGAATGCGAACGTGCCCGGCGCCAACCGTGAAAACTGCGGGCGCTAGTCAAAATAATGGGGGATGAAGCGCGAGGTATTCATGGTGATTTCGGTCGCGTCCTCGCGCAGGCCGATGCCGGCCGGCGAATCACCGATGATCCAGCTGCCGATGGTGACGAAATTGCCCTCGAAACACGGGATCGGCGTGTACTGCTGGTAGATGAATCCCTCTTCGCCATAGGTCCCGTCGGCGCGGATCACTTCGCCGCCCTTGTAGATTTCGACGTTGGCACCTTCGCGCGAAAGCAGCGGTTTTTTCACGTAATCGCCAAGCACCTTGTGCCGTGAAAACGAGGCCGGCAGCAGCAGCGGATGATCGGGGTAGAGCTCCCACAGGATCGGCAGCAGGCCCTTGTTGGCGAGCGTCATCTTCCACGCCGGTTCGATGATGCGCATCTGCGTCTTGCGGATATTCGCGCCAAATTCATCGGCGAGCAGCCATTCCCACGGATACAGTTTGAACAGCGTCTCGATGCGCCGGTTGTCCATGTCGACGAAGGCAAGATCGCCCTCCGCCCAGCCAATTTCTTCCACTGCGATCCACGGCGCCTGCAGGCCCGCCTGCATCGCCGTGTCGCGCAGGTAGTCGAGATTGCCGCCGTCCTCTTCGCTGTCGCCAACACAGGTGAAATGCACGTGGCCGTAGCCGTGCTCGGCCTTGAGCCACTTCCATTGCTCGATCAGCGCCTCGTGCAGGCTGTTGAACTGGTCAGCGCCCGGTTTGCAGTCTTCGACCCAGTGCCATTGCGCAACGCTCGCCTCGATCAGGGACGTCGGTGTATCGGCATTGAATTCAAGCAGTTTCGGCGAGCCGCTGCCGTCCCAGGCCAGATCAAAGCGTCCGAACAGTGACGGGTGATCGTTGTCCCAGCTCTCGCGGATCAGCGACCACGCCGATTCCGGGATGGCCAGCTCCTTGAAGCGTTCCTTCTCGATGATGTGCTCGGCGGCAGCCATGCACATGTCGTAGAGTTCCTTGGTGGCGTTTTCCAGCTGCTCGATTTCACGCGACGTGAAGTGATAGCAAACGCCCTCATCCCAATACAGGCCGTCAATCGAGTGAAAACTGAAACCGGCGTCTTCGCAGCGCTTTTGCCAGTTGTCGCGCTTGGGGACATGTTCTCTGCGCATGAATCAGCCGCCCGAAGAGTGCGATGAGCTGCTGCTGTGGCGCGAGCCCGATGCACCGAAGCCGCTGCGTTTCGGCGATGACGAAACGGTACCGGCCGAGCGCGAGCCCGGTCGCGACGAAGAGCTGTAGCCGTAGGAGCCGGAACGCGAGTAGTAGCGCGGTCCATAGAAGCTGCGCGTGCCGGTCGCTGAGCGGGTTGAGTCGATTTCTTCGCAATCGCCCGGTGTGCCCCAGTCGGCCTTGCAGGCTTCCATGTTGGCGTAGACGTCGCGGCTCAGGTTGTCGCCACTTTCAAGATTGCCGCAACCACCGAGCGCGGCGGCGCTAATGAGCACCAGTGACAGTTGCAGGCTGCGCTTGCGGACCGAGTTCAGGCGGGCGGGCGGGACGCTGCGCCCGGCACGTGGCCGGACGGCGGAAGATGATGCCGACGCCTGCTCCGCAGGTGCCTCGATAACTGAAATACGTGATTCGTCCACCGCGTTGCCCTGCCCCACATTCGGCTGTGTTTGCGGTGTTTTACGCGGCCCGCAAGCCCCTGTCAACGCAGGTTATCGCCCGTGCCGGTCAATGCACGGCGGTCGGACGCAAAAAGCGGATCAGCGTGCCGTCGCGCAGATAAATTTCGCCGTCCGGCGTGAGCTTGGCGCCGTCAAAATCACGTTGCAGCAGCAACAGCTCCTGATCTTCGCGCGTACCTTCAACCAGCACGTCATCGGGGCGCGTGAATTCGTCCGGCGCATGCAGGTAATCAGCCGTGAAGACCGCATCGTCGACCTGCACGAAGGCAGCCTCGTTCATCGCTGCGGTGAGCGAATCAAACATCGGGGCGGCTGCGGAAGTGGTGGTCAAGCTATGCATCATGGTCTCCAGTCGGTGAACATTGGGCTGCAACGTGCTCTTTTCAAGCAATTAACGCGCCCGCAGCGATCCGGATGACCGCGACTCGCAAAAACACGCAGTACGCCGCGTTTCGACGGGCGACAGATGGCCGCCGTCAGTACAAAATCCATCGCTTGTGTATTGATCCGGGAAATTTTCGGCAATGATTGATCTCTACTACTGGACCACGCCCAACGGCCACAAAATCACGATGTTTCTGGAAGAGGCGAAGATGAAGTATCGCGTCATTCCGGTCAACATTGGCAAGGGCGAGCAGTTTGATCCG
>CAYMSY010000015.1:0-6809 GCA_964393195.1 uncultured Alcaligenaceae bacterium
GAACTGCTCGAGGTCATTCGTCAGTATGGCGGCGCGATGAAAGAGACCTACGGCGTGCCGGTGGAAGAAATTCAGGAAGCCATCAAGTTCGGTGTCCGGAAGATCAACATCGACACCGATATCCGTCTCGCGATGACCGGTGCCGTGCGCAAATTCCTGCACGAAAATCCCGAAAAGTTTGACGCCCGCGAATGGCTCAAGCCCGCTCGTGAAGCGGCGAAAGCGATCTGCAAGGCGCGCTACGTGGAGTTCGGCTGCGAAGGCCAGGGCGCGAAGATCAAGGGCGTGCAACTGTTTGACATGGCCGGCAAATATTCACGCGGCGAACTCGCGCAGGTCGTGCAATAACGGCCACTCGTCGCCACGCGGCGACGACGGCTTGCTGCCGTTGCGCTGCATGCTAGTCTTCGCGTGTTCGTCGGCGCAACGTGCCCGTTCCGGGGTAGAAACATGCAGATTGCACGTGCTTCATCGCTGGTATTTCTCTGGTTGGCAACCGGCCTGATGTCGTGCGGGTCGCCAGTCTGGGCGCAGGCGCAGCAATCCGGCGTGTCCGCACCATTCGCCGGCGATGCGCCTGCCAGCGCCGGGGCAAAGGCCCCCAACCCGCAACCCGGTTCCCTTGCAGGCCGCAATTCCGGTGCCACGCCAACCGCGCAAAAACGCGTCGCGAGCCGATCCGTCTCGTCGACCACTGCAAAAGCATCACTCAAGATCGACACCCGTACCGCCGCGCGTTCGGCCGTGGCGACCGCGCCGGGCAAGATGGCGGTCGCGCCCGCCACCGCTCATGCCAACGCGGCCAGCTCGGCAACAGCAGCCATCACGCCCAATATGCGACAAAACCTCTTCGGCCCGGCCAGCCCGACCGGCATCGAAATGGGCGATCGTCCGGCGCGCTCGACGAGCCTCTGCGGAAGCGGTCGTGCCCGTGGCCTCGCCGAACTCGACGTTCGCACCACGGCCGCTTTATTGCCTGAAATCAATGGCTTGCAGCCGCGCACCATCTGCGCCCGACGCGGCGTGCTGATCGCGGATTACGCATTCAGATAACCACTTTTTTTGCAATCAGCTTTTTCGTGTAACCCGCAATCACAAAGGGCTCAGTAGCATAAATCAGCAAAAGTCGACTTTTGCTTATTTATGCGTCTATGCCCTTTTCAGAAAAGCTTTCAGCAAAAAGCTGTCACTCGACCGGATCACCAAACCGGTTCACAAAACGCCACGTTGCCGCAGCATGGCCAGCTGTTCCGCCGGCACCCCGATTTCACGCAACACCGTATCCGTGTCTTCGCCGAGCGTCGGCGCGCGCCGCGCGATGGCGCCGGGCGTCGCCGACAGTTTTGGCACGATGCCCGGCGTTTCCACGGTCAACCCGTCGGCCGACGTCACCGGCACGATCATGTCACGCGCCCGGTAGTGGGGGTCTTCGGCGATGTCTTTCACGGTATAGATGCGACCACCGGGCACGTCCGCCGCATCCAGCGTCGCGAGCACCTCGGCCACGCTGCGTGATCGCGTGTAGGTGGCGATCGCGTCGTCGAGCTCGTTGACACGCTTCACGCGGCCCGGATTGGTCGCCAGTTCCACATCATTGGCCAGATCATCGCGCCCGATGGCCGTCATCAGGCGCTTGAAAATCGAATCTCCGTTACCGGCAACGAGCACGTAACCATCAGCGCACGGATAAGCATTGGTCGGCGCGATTCCGGGCAAGGCCGAACCGGCCGCCTCACGCACCGCGCCAAACGCGTTGTACTCCGGCAGAAGGCTTTCCATCACGTTGAATACGCTCTCGTACAACGCGACGTCAATCACTTGGCCGATGCCCTTCGGATGCACCGTGCTCTTCGTGTTGTTGCGATGATTAAGCGCAAGCAACACGCCGATCACGCCATGCAAGCTCGCCAGCGTATCGCCGATGCTCACACCGACACGGACGGGCACGCGACCGGGCTCGCCCGTGAGATGGCGCAAGCCACCCATCGCCTCGGCGACCACGCCGAATCCCGGTTTGTCCTTGTACGGCCCGGTCTGGCCGTAACCGGACACGCGCAGCATGATGAGGCCGGGGTTTACCGCAGCGAGCGCCTCGTAACCCATGCCCCATTTCTCGAGCGTGCCGGGCTTGAAGTTCTCGATCAGCACATCTGCCTCGGCGATCAGCCGCCGCACGATGTCGCGCCCTTCTTCCCTGCGCAGATCAAGCGCCACGCTCTTCTTGTTGCGCGACTGCACCTGCCACCACACGGAAGTACCGTTGTGCAGCAGGCGCCATTTGCGCAGCGGATCGCCCCCCTCGTTGGCGCCAGAGGACGGCGGCTCAATCTTGATCACATCGGCGCCGAAATCCGCCAGCGTCTTCGCCGCAAACGGCCCGGCGATCAACTGACCGAGTTCAACGACCTTGATGCCGGAGAGTGCCTGTGTCATGCCTTTCTCCACGCGCCGCCGCAATACTGAATCCTCACTCCTCGTCCGACACCGGTTTCGGTGGCATCTGCATGATGGTTGGCGCCAGATTCAGCAACCGTTCCACGCGCGAGAAGACTTCGGCACGCGAGAACGGCTTCTTCATGAAGTCATCGGCACCGATGCGCTTGACGTAATACTCTTCGGTCGCGGCTTCGTTGCCGCTGATCATGATCACCGGCGTGCGCCCGACATAGGTGGAGCGGCGGATGCGGCGAAGTGCGTCGAATCCGCTCATCTTTGGCAGCACGATGTCGAGAAAAATCAGGTCCGGCTTCGTCTTGCGCAGGATTTCCAGCGCCGATTCGGCGTCGTAAGCCTCAAGCGTCGTGAAATTATTTTCACGCAGCATCTTGCGAAGTACGGCGACGACGGTCTTCGAGTCGTCAACGATCAGGACCGTCATGCCCGGTGGTACCACCTTGCGTCGCTTGCGTCGCCGGTCGGTGGGCGCAGGCTCCTGCACCGGCGGGGGCGGCTCTGCCCTCCGCCCCAACTTCTTCAACAAGAAATCAAAGAAACCCATCGCAACTTTCCCGATAATTTAATCGCCCGACATCAGCCCGGTGAGTCTGGTCAGGCCAGAGATCACCCCATGAAGAACAGGCACAGTTTATTGCCGTCGGGGTCTCGGAAGTACCCCGCATAAAACCCTTCGCCACGCGGTCCGGCCGGCCCCTCGTCCTTTGCGCCGAGGCTGATCGCCTTCGCATACAGGCGGTCGACATCTTCCCTGCTTTTCATTGCGAGTGCAACCATCGTGCCGTTGCCGGCGGTCGCCGGTTCACCGTTGAACGGCTTCATCACCGCCAGGCTGGGGCCCCGCTTGACGCCCCATGAGACGCCCGACTCCGCCTCCCAGGTTCGCGTTGCGCCAAGTTCGCCGAGCAGCGCTTCGTAGAAAGCGATGGCGCGCGGCAGATCATTGCTTCCGAGCGTGACATATCCGATCATGTCGTTTCTCCCTGATTGACCTTGTGCGGACGACGTTCAGCACGCGCTCTTCGCCTTCCCCCACATCACTTGTGCCGCCTGCGTGATAGGAAGTGCTAACTCCCGGCGACGGTGATGCAAGCGGGGATAATAGCGCGGTGATCCCGAATGACTTCATCGCCCAGCTTCTGTCCCGTGTCGACGTGGTCGAGGTGATTGATCGTCACGTGCCGCTCAAGAAGGCCGGCCAAAACTATCAGGCCTGCTGCCCGTTCCACAAGGAAAAGTCTCCGTCTTTTTCGGTAAGCCCGACCAAACAGTTCTATCACTGCTTCGGTTGCGGCGCGCATGGCTCGGCGATTACCTTCCTGATGGAGTACGCAGGAAAGAGCTTTCCGGATGCCGTCGAAGAGCTGGCGCAGGGCGTCGGGCTTCAGGTGCCGCGCGACAATTCGCGCCAGGCCGATCCGCAGGCGGGTGGCCTGTTTGACGTGATGCTCGTTGCGGCCGGCTTTTACAAGCAGCAACTGAAAACGTCTCCCATCGCAATTGAGTATTTCAAGAAGCGGGGCGTCAGTGGCGACGTGGCGCGGCGCTTCCATCTGGGCTGGGCCCCGGCCGGCTGGCAACCACTGGCGGAAGCGTTTGACGACTACGCGGACAACCAGTTGCTGGAAACGGCCGGGCTGATCACCACCGGAGACGGCGGCAAGCGCTATGACCGCTTCCGCGAACGCGTGATGTTTCCGATCCTTAATCAGCAGGGCGCGGTGATTGCCTTCGGCGGACGCATTCTTGGCAGCAAGGATGATGGCAATGGTCCGAAGTACCTGAACTCGCCGGAAACGCCGATTTTCAGCAAAGGGCGCGAGCTGTACGGCCTGTTTCAGGCGCAAGCGGCGATCCGCAAGATCAACCGCGTGCTGGTGGTCGAGGGCTACATGGACGTCGTCGCGCTGGCGCAGTACGGTGTCGAGTACGTGGTCGCGACACTGGGCACCGCAACGACTGAGGCGCATACGCAGCGGCTGCTGCGGCTGGCCGATGAAGTGGTGTTCAGCTTCGATGGCGATTCGGCCGGTCAGCGCGCTGCCGGGCGCGCGCTTGAGAACGCGCTGCCCGCGCTGCGCGATGGCAAGCAGGTACGCTTTCTGTTCCTGCCCACGGAGCACGACCCCGACAGCTATGTGCGCGAGTTCGGACGCGAAGCGTTTGAGGAATACGTGGCCAACGCGTTGCCGCTGTCCGAATACTGGATTCGCGAGCTGAATGTCCGGCATCCGGGTGAGAGCGCCGAAGCCAAGGCCGCGCGCGCCTCCGCAGCGCGCCTGCACCTCGAACTCGTGAGCGCGCCCATGATGCGCGAGTCGCTGGCGAAAGTGCTGGAAGGTGATGTCGACATTGCGTCGCACACGCTGTTGCCACCGATCAAGGCAAAGCCTGTCGAAACGGTGGAGGAAGACAGTCCGCGGACACGTTACGTGGCGAAACGTCCGCCGCTGCCACGCAACGATCCTGCGGCGCAACGCGTACTCGGCTGCGCGCGGCGCATCCTCGGCCGCCCGAAGCTCGCGATGTATCTCGTGGATACGCAGTTTCCTGACCCGGTCAATGCGCCGCAGGTGTTGCGGTTGTTGCAGGCAGTCGTCGAGGTCGCGATCCGCTTCCCTGACGAGCCGAACATGGGCGCGCTGCTGGAACAGTTTCGCGAGACAGAGTTTGCCGGTGACGTTTCACGGCTCGTCACACACCGCGACACCGAGATGGACGCGACAGTCAGTGACGAGGAGGCGGAAGCGGAATTGCGGCAATTGCGTGCCCAGATTGAAGACGGCAGCCTGTTCCCGGGTTCACGGGCGATCGCGATGCCTGAGCACCTGCAGAGCGTGGGTATTCTTGCGCTGGGGGCACGCCGCGTGGCCGTTCCTGGCGCCTTTCCGGCAGCGCCGGCTGCAGTGCCGTCAGCGCCCATTGCCCGCAAGGCAACCACATTCGCCGCGCCCGCAGCCGCCCCCGCTGCCCTGAGTCGCCCGCCGCAGGTGGCGCACCGGCCCGTGGCAAGCGACGATCTTGATGATCACGACCATTTCGAGGAGCCCAACTACGCGGTTTCCCCGGAGGATGACATCCCCTTCGATTTCGAGCCCGGGCATTCCGCCGCCCCGCCAGATCAACACGACGCACCGTTCTAGCGCCAGCCCAAATACGGCCACAACCAATCAATCCCGTAGTTTCACGATTTCCCGCAACAACATGTCTTCACCCCTGATTTCCGCCGCCGATCTCGCCGCTCAACTGGACAACGCCGATCTCGTCATCGTCGACAGCCGTCACGATTTGATGAATCCCGCCGTCGGCCGCGAGGCTTATGCCGCCGGCCACATCCCGGGCGCAATTTTCATGTCGATTGACGATGATCTCTCGGCGCCGAAAAACGGCAGCAATGGCCGTCATCCCTTGCCGACACCGGAGACGTTCGCGGCGACACTGGGCGCGAAGGGCATCAGCAACACCAGCCGGGTGGTCGTGTATGACGGCGGCAACGCGATGTATGCGGGCCGCCTGTGGTGGATGCTGCGCTGGTTGGGGCACAGCGACGTATGCGTGCTCGACGGCGGCATGGCACAGTGGCAGAAGGAAGGCCGCGCCGTCGAAACACAGCCGAACACGCGCCCGGCCACGACGTTCAGCGGCCGCACGAACGATGCAATGCGCCTGACAGCCGCCCAAACTCTGGCCGCGATCAATGACAGCGGTCAGCGCATTCTCGACGCCCGTTCGCTCGAACGCTATCGCGGTGAGTTCGAACCGGTAGATCCGGTTGCCGGCCACATTCCCGGCGCCTTCAATCGCGCGTTTGCGCTCAATCTGCGCGACGGGGTGTTCAAACCGGCGGCGGAACTGCGGGGCGAGTTCGAAACCGTGCTCGCGGGCCGGTCACCGGAGCAGTTGATCCATCAATGCGGCAGCGGCGTATCGGCCTGCGCAAACATCATCGCGATGGAGCACGCGGGCCTCACCGGCAGCAAGTTGTATGCAGGAAGCTGGAGCGAGTGGTGTGCCGATCCGGCGCGTCCTGTGGCGCGCAGCTAGCGGCGGCAACAGACCCGGAGGACTCAGTCCTTGTAGTTCTTCCAGGCGTCCATGCTTTTGCTCATGAACTTGACCTGACGCTCCCAGCGCGTGCAGCGCACGCAGATGAAAGCGTGCGCGCGCAGGACAACGCGCTCGGTCGTCGATAGCGCACGATCCTCGCGGGCGGAGATGAGCGCCGCGACTTCGCGGCAGGTGCGCAGGAATTTCATGTTGTAGCTTTGGCGGTACTGTCGCCGAACCATTTAAGTTGCAGACATTCCCGCAACCGTAAACGCGCCCGGTGCAGCAGCACCCATACGTTGGACGAC
>CAYMSY010000015.1:6863-20319 GCA_964393195.1 uncultured Alcaligenaceae bacterium
GTCGGTGGAGAACTCCATCCATTCGCGCATCAGGAACACACGGCCCATGGTCTGTGGCATTTCGTTGATGCACACATCCATGACCTCAAGGAACTGCTTCGAATTGAGTGTTTGCTCAGGATTCGGCCAATCGTACGGGTCGTTGCGATGATGACCGTCAGGCAGGAAGAGCAGGTCCTCTAGTTCCGCATCCTCATCGGTGTTCACTGAAGAGGCAACTTCGCGTGAGTTCGCGCGGATGCAATCGATGATCTTGAACTTGAGGATGCCGACGAGCCAGGTTTTGAGGCTTGACTTGCCACCGAAGCTTTGCGGTTTTTCCAGCGCGGCGAGCATGGTCTCCGCCACCACGTCCTCGGCCCAGGCGTCGTTGCGCAGCTGCAGGCGCGCGAAGCGAAGCAGGTAACTACGTGCGGCGGCCACCTCATCGGCGAAGGTGTCGGCCTTGCTCAACGTCGTGTCGGCCGGAACACGGTCGCGGCAACGGTTGTTTCTTTCATTTCACAAGTGTATGGCTTTTTCTTGTGAAACATATTACACGCGGCATAGCGCCCCAATCACCCTGAAATCGACTTTTGCACAAAATCACCTCCGAGCCCTTATTGAATGGTACTTTCAATAAAAAGCTGTAACTAGAGTATTCAATCCAGTGCACGGTCAACGGCGAACGCAAATCGCACGTTTTTGCTGCAGACCTGTCCAAAAAAGTACGAAGCGTGAAAACGCCGGGAATAGTCTGAAAGGAGCGATCCCATGAAACAGTTTTTCGCAGTGACACTAGCTGCTGTCGCCGTCAGTTCCGCGATGGCGCAGAACTACGGTACACCCGCCCAGCCGGGCTATGGTCCCGCGTCGCAGCAGAACTACAGCGACACCGCACAAGTGCTCTCCGCGCAGCCGATCTATGAGCGCAACAGCGTGCCGCGTCAGGAATGCGTGAATGAGACCGTGCAGACGGACCGTCGTGTCCCGTCGCAGGGTTATGTTGATGCTGGCTATCAGCAGGCGGCCCCCGCTCCGACCGGCGAACGCACTGTTGGCGCGGGCACCGTAATTGGCGCCATCATCGGCGGCGTGGTCGGTCATCAGTTCGGCAATTCGTCTGGCGGGCGCGATCGCGGCACGGCGGCCGGGGCCATCGTCGGTGGCATCGTCGGCAACCAGATCGAAAACTCCGCGCCCAGTGCGCCATCGTATGCAGGTGCGCCGGTTGCGGGCAATTCCGGACGCGTCGACTACATCCCGGAAACGCGCACCGTACAGCGCTGCCGCACGGTGTATGACGGCCGCGACGAAATCACCGGCTACAACGTCGTGTACCGCTATCAGGGCCGTGACTATTCGACGCGCATGGCGTACGACCCAGGGCCTTCAATGCGCGTTCAGGTCAGTCTGACGCCCGACGTTGGCGCGCCGCGTCGCTAAGCGGGCGCCGCACTGCCGCAACACAAACATAACGAATTAGAACGATAACGCCGACGTCCTGATCATCGCTTTCTGCCCGCGCTACTCCTCCCCCTGAATCGCGCGGGCCTTGCCAGAAGACCACGTCCCCCGGTCTCAAGGTTCGACGATGATCCCCGGACAACGGCGAGATGACTCCTCGAAGGGTAACGGGCTCCCCCGTCCGAAACCCGGATTTGCGAGCGCACCACGTGCGTGACGGCTGCCCTCCCCGGCGGCCGTTTTTATTTCTGCTCTATTCCTTGCCGCACTGCAATAGAGCAGACCGTAAAATCAGCGCAACCCTTTTTCACCGATCCTCACTGGAGCACATCATGATTCGTCGCTATGGCGTTGGCAAACGTCTCTCTGAAATGGTCACCTATCACGGCTTCCTGTACCTCGCCGGTCAGGTCGCATCCGACCCGACGGCCGACGTGAAGGGCCAGACCGAGCAAATCCTCAAACAGATTGATGAGTTGCTCGAAGAAGGCGGAGCGACAAAAAAGGGCATTCTGAGTGCCACCATTTATCTCGCCGACATCAACACCTTTGCGCAGATGAACGAGGCGTGGGACGCATGGGTACCCGAAGGCCAGCCACCTGCGCGCGCAACGGTTGAAGCGAAACTCGCCAAGCCCGAATACAAAGTAGAAATCATGGTCACCGCATGCAACGGCATGAGCCAGCACGGTGGTGGTCACGATCACGGCCACGATCACAAACATTAACAAAGACCTCTACACAACGTAGCGAGAGCCCGTCAGGCTAGGCAAAAATGGCCGGAAACACCGGAACGTACTTTTGGGTACGTGAGGATTTTTCGGACATTTTTAACGACGCATCACGGGCTCGCAGTAGTTGTGTGGAGGTCGCAAACGAGAGGTAACCAGGATCCCGATGCTCGACCCCATCAGAACTCAATCCAACATTGCGCCACCAGCACACGTCCGCGAAGCGGAAACGATGCGAGTGAGCCGAGCAACGTTTGATGAGGTGATGTTTCAAACCTACGTGCCGGCGCAATTCGTGCCGGTGCGAGCGGCGGGATCGCGCATTTGGGATTCTGACGGTCGCGACTACGTCGATCTTGCTGGCGGCGTCGCCGTGCTCTCCCTCGGACATTGCCATCCCGCGCTGAACGCCGCGCTCAAGGCGCAGGCCGATCGCATGTGGCACATCAGCAATTACATGGTCAACGAACCGGCGATGCGCTTCGCCAAGAAGCTCACGCAGGCCACGTTTGCCGACCGCGTGTTTCTGTGCAACAGCGGGACGGAGGCGAACGAAGGCGCACTGAAAACCGCGCGCAAATATGCGAGCACGAAGTACGGCGAGCAGAAGCATCGCATTATTTCGACCACCAACTCGTTCCACGGTCGCACCTGGCTCGCGGTATCCACCGGCGGCAGCCCGAAGTACACCAAGGGCATGGGCCCGGTGCCTGCGGGCATTACGCATGTGCCGTACAACGATGTTGACGCGTTGCGCGCGGTCGTGGACGACGACGTCGCCTGCATCATCCTCGAACCGATGCAGGGCGAAGGCGGCATGTTTCCCGGCACGCCGGAGTTTTTGGGTGCTGCGCGCGAACTGTGCGACAAACACAACGCACTCTTGATCTTCGACGAAATTCAAAGCGGCGTAGGCCGCACCGGTGCGCTGTACAGCTACATGCAAAAAGGCGTCACGCCAGACATTTTGACCAGCGCCAAAGGCATCGGCGGCGGCTTCCCGATCGGTTGCTTCATCACCACCGAAGAAATCGCGGCCGTCATGCAACCGGGAACGCACGGCACGACGTACGGCGGTAATCCACTCGGCTCGGCGGTCGCGGAAACCGTGCTTGACATCGTCAACAACGAAGCATTTTTGAAGCGCGTGCTAGTTGCTGAACAACGCCTGCGCGACGGTTTCACCGTCATCAACAAGAAACACAATGTGTTTTCCGATGTGCGCGGTGAAGGCTTGTGGCTGGGCTGCGAACTGGTCGAAAAGTACGACAACCGCGCAAGCGAATTCATGAAATCCGGCCATCGCAATGGTGTTGTGTTTTTGACGGCAGGCAACAACAACATTCTGCGCTTTGCGCCAGCGTTGAATATTACGGATGCGGATATTGACCAAGGCTTGGAGCGCACTGAGCGCGCGATCGCTGAAGTCATAGGCGCGTAAGCGCTTCGCGATCCAGTCTCCTCTCCCCTCAAGGTGGAGAGGAGATTTTCTCCATGTTTATTTGGTGCGAGGCACCCGCCCCATCAAATAAAACTCATCATTCGGCCGCATGCTGCTCATGTTGGCGAGGCGATTGCTCATGCCGAAGAAAGCGGTGATTGAGCCGATGTCCCAGATGTCGTCTTCGGTGAATCCGTGTTCGCGTAACGCCGTGAAATCTGATTCGTCAATCTCGTTCGAATGCAGGCAAACCTTGAGGGCGAAATCGAGCATCGCGCGCTGCTTGGGCGTGATCTCAGCCTTTCGGTGATTGATGGCGACCTGATCGGCGATGCGCGGATTCTTGGTGTACACGCGGAGTATTGCGCCGTGTGCAACGACGCAGTAGACGCAGTCGTTGGCACCGCTCGTGGTCACCACGATCATTTCGCGCTCGGCCTTGTTGAGAGCAGGCGTCTCCTTGAGCATCAGCGCGTCGTGATACGCGAAGAAGGCGCGACATTCGTCGGGACGATGCGCCAGTGTAAGGAAGACGTTCGGGATGAAGCCGGCTTTCTCCTGCACTTCCAGCATGCGCGTGCGCAAATCCTCCGGAACGTTGGCAAGCTCGGGAACCGGAAAGCGCGAAATTGCGGTCATGTCAGGCTACTTCGCTGGCGGCACGTAGCCGCTCGCGATCTCGGCACCACCCGAGAAGAAATACTTCTCCATCTGTTCGGCGAGGTACTTGCGCGCGCGCGGATCAGCGAGGCCGAGGCGGTTTTCATTGATGAGCATCGTCTGATGCTTGAGCCAGCCGGCCCAGGCTTCCTTGCTCACGTTTTCGAAGATGCGTTTACCAAGTTCGCCGGGGTACGGCGCGAAATCGAGGCCATCGGCTTCCTTGCCAAGTTTGATGCATTGAACGGTGCGTGCCATATTGTTTCCTTTGTCACAATTTCAGGTGTACAGCGCGAAGGACATGAACCTACGCGGCGAGCAGTGCGTCAGCACGGCGAGGCGCGGACAACAAAATCAGTCGTGATGCGTGCCGGAAGCTAGATTTGTTTTACGTAGACCTGTGAAGCTCGCTCGAAGTTATAGAGCGCCTGTTTCTTTTCCGGCAAATCGGTCACTTTGGCGGGCATGAAACCGCGCTCGAGAAACCAGTGCGCCGTTCTCGTGGTGAGCACAAACAGCGTGTTGATACCTTGCTCTTTCGCCGCTTTTTCGACCGCTTTCATGAGGCGTTCGCCATAACCCTCGCGGCGATAGTCGGGATTTACGGCGAGACAGGCCAACTCGGCCTTGTTGGCTTCCGGAAACGGATATAACGCGGCACAGCCAATAATCTGGCCATCGTGCTCAGCGAGAAAGAATCGTTCGACCTCGCGCTCGATCAGCGCACGTGGCCGCGCGACCAGGATCCCCTGCCGTTCCAGCGGTTCGATGATTGACAGCAGCGCACCGACGTCGTCGATCGTGGCTGGACGCAGATTGTCCAGGCTGTCGACCGAGATCATGGTGCCCACGCCATCGCGCGTAAACAGCTCCTGCAGGATCGCGCCATCAAGCTTGCGGCCAATCAGGTGGGCGCGGCCCACGCCCTTCTGACAGGCACGGACGGCCGCAGACAGGAAAAACTGGACGTCCGACTGTTGTGGCGCCTTGCTTGCAATCGCAGATGCTTCGCGCGTATAGAGCGTGGAGATCACTGAACCATCGGCATCAAGGACGCCCGGCGTATCCAGCAGAAAGACCAGCTTGGAAGCCTTGAGCGCAATCGCAGTCTGTGTCGCCACCTCTTCGACGGTCAGGTTGAAGGTGTCTCCGGACGTTGAATAACCCAGCGTGGACATCAGCACAATATCGCCATCTTTAAGGCAATCGTTGATCGCCTGAGCATCGATACGGCGCACCTCGCCGCTGTACTTCATGTCAACGCCGTCGACCACGCCAATGGGTTTGGCGACAACGAAATTGCCGCCGGTAACACGATTGTGGATCGGTGTGACCGCAGCCGTACGTGGCGCCATCGATAGTGCGGCTTCGATGCGGGCACGGGCGCGGGCGCTCGCACCAATCACGCTGCCAAGCTGTGATTCGTCGGTAACGCGAATCCCCCGGTGGTAGCGGCTCTCCATCCCGCGCTGCGCGAGCAGCTTCTCCACCTGCGGTCGCGCGCCATGCACCAGCACGAGGCGTATGCCCAGGCTCGCGAGCAAATTGAGATCGGCGATAAAGTTCGGAAACGTATCGTCTGCAACCACTTCTCCGCCGAACGCCACGACGAACGTCTTGCCGCGAAACGCATGGATATAAGGTGCAGAACCGCGAAATGACGGCACGAAGGCCGACAGTTCTGTGTTGGGCGGCGCGGCAACGGGGTTGCCGTTGCGTGGCACATCGGGTGTAGCGAGATCAGGCGACATATCTGCGATTCTATCGACGCATTTCCGCAATACGTCGCCGGTCGTATGAAGAGACCTCCAAATGCGCGCAGGACACGCTACATTGCAGCCATGTGGCGGTTTTTGCTGAGATTACTCCAGTTACCCCTTGCCCTCGTGGTCATGTTCTACGAGTGGGGCTGGGAGACCCTCGCACACATATTCGACTGGCTGGCAAAAAAGCGGCTCTGGCATGCGATGGAGGACGCCATCCGCCGCTTGCCCCCTTGGGCTGCGCTGCTGGTGTTTGCCCTGCCGTCGATCTTGCTGTTTCCGGTGAAACTCCTTGCACTTTGGTTGATTGCCAACAATCAGGAGGCGATTGGCGTAGCGGTCATCATCGCCGCAAAACTGGTTGGAACGGCGGTGGTGGCGCGCCTGTTCGGCTTGACTCAGCCTGCGTTGCTGCGGCTGCACTGGTTTGCCGTGATGTATCGCTGGTTCATTCCGTGGAAAGACGCGTGGATGAACGCAATCCGCGCCAGCTGGCCCTGGCGTGCCGGTCGTGTGATCAAGTTTCGGGCGAAACGGGCCCTCGTTGCCGCGTTTCGCTCGGTGTTCAGACGCAGCTGAGGACCTGGCGGATCTCGCGCTCTCTAAAATCAGGGAATGTCGTCCAAGCTCCTCGCGAATCTCAACGAACCCCAGCTCACTGCGGTTACCCTGCCACACACATCTGCACTGATCCTTGCCGGCGCAGGCTCCGGCAAAACGCGCGTGCTTACCACGCGCATCGCGTGGCTTTTGTCCACGGGGCAGGTCAGCCCGTCCGGCGTGCTCGCCGTGACCTTCACCAACAAGGCAGCGAAGGAAATGCTCACACGACTTTCGTCGTTGGTGCAGGTCAATGTCCGCACTATGTGGATCGGCACCTTTCACGGGCTATGCAACCGCTTTCTGCGCATGCACTGGCGCGAGGCGGGATTGCCGCAAACGTTCACCATCATGGACACACAGGATCAGCTCTCGTTGATCAAGCGCATCCTCAAGCAGAACAACATCGACGACGAGAAATATCCGCCCAAACAGCTCGCGTGGTTCATTTCGGCAGCCAAAGAGGAAGGTCTGCGTCCGAATGCGGTGGAAGCATTTGATGATTATTCGCGCAAACAGGTCGAGCTATACCAGTTGTATGAAGCGACATGCCAGCGGGAAGGCGTTGTTGACTTCGCGGAGCTTCTGCTTCGCTCGTACGAAGTGCTGAGTAAATTCGAGGCATTGCGTGAGCACTACAACGCGCGCTTCCGGTACATTCTGGTCGACGAGTTTCAGGACACCAACACGCTACAGTACAAATGGCTGCGCCTGCTCGCCGGTCCTCATACAGCGGTGCTTGCCGTCGGTGATGACGACCAGTCGATCTATGCGTTTCGTGGCGCCAAGGTTGCCAACATGCAGCGCTTCGAACATGATTTCGCGCCTGCGAAGATCATCAAGCTCGAGCAGAACTATCGGAGCCATGGCACGATTCTCGACGCAGCCAATGCGCTGATCCGCAATAACAACGGCCGTCTCGGCAAGGAATTGTGGACCGATCAGGGACACGGCGAACCGATTCGTGTTTTTCAGGGCTACAGCGATGGGGAGGAAGGTTCGTTCGTCATCGACAGCGTGAAAGCGGCGATGAACGATGGCGTTCCGCTTGATGAGATCGCCATTCTTTATCGGTCGAACGCACAGTCCCGCGTCTTTGAGCATGGATTGTTCAACGCACGCATTCCGTATCGCGTCTACGGCGGACTGCGCTTCTTCGAGCGTGCCGAGATCAAGCACGCGATGGCCTATATGCGGCTCATCAACAATCCTGATGATGACAACGCATTCCTGCGCGTCGTCAACTTTCCGCCGCGTGGCATTGGCGCCAAGTCCATCGAAAATTTGCAGCAAGTATCAGCCGGTACCGGGGTCACGCTTTGGCAGGCCGCATGTGCGGGCGGTGCCGGTGGTCGCGCGCAAGTGGCGATGGCGCAGTTCATTGGTCTCATCGAAGGCATGCGAATTGCAACCAAGGGGCAGGCGCTACCCGAAATCGTCCGTCATTTGCTGGATGCGAGCACGCTCAAAGCGCACTACGTCAACGAGAAGGACGGTCAGGATCGCGTCGAGAACCTGGAAGAACTGATCAACGCCGCAGACAACTTCATGCGCGAAACGGGTGGTGTCGTTCATGTTGAAAATCTTGACGGAACAATGTCCGAAAGTGACGATCCCGTAACCGCCTTCCTTGCGCACGCGTCGCTTGAGGCCGGCGATACACAGGCCGCAGAGGGTCGTGCAGCCTTGCAGATGATGACCGTGCATTCCGCCAAAGGGCTCGAGTTTGACTACGTGTTCATCACCGGTCTTGAGGAAGGGCTATTCCCGCACGACAACTCGCTCAACGACGACGGTGGCCTGGAAGAAGAGCGTCGACTGATGTACGTTGCCATCACGCGCGCGCGCAAGCGACTGCACTTGAGCTACGCGCAGATGCGTATGCTGCACGGGCAGACACGCTACAACGTACCGTCGCGCTTTCTCGATGAAGTGCCGGCCGAATTGTTGAAATGGCTGTCGGCCAAACCAAAGAATCTGTTGGCGATGGAGCCTCATGCGCCCTTGAACGGCGATTATGCAGACCGCGATTTCGCGTCGTCGCGCTCTTCCTTCGCCGCGTCAATTGGCAGCGCAACCCGGACGGACTCGGGATTCCGCATCGGTCAGCAGGTTTCGCATGCCAAGTTTGGCCAGGGCGTCATCATCAATGCCGATGGCAGTGGAAAGAACGTGCAGGTGGAAGTGAATTTCCGCGATCATGGCATTAAACGCCTTGCGCTTGAATATGCAAAGCTCACCGCGCTTTAGATGAAGCTCAGGTTGCCGTGACGCGCTCGATCTGTTCGCCACGGTGAAACACGCGGCGATAACTAACGTAGTCGCTGATCATCAATACGGCGGTAAGCGGTACCGCGATCACCATCATCAACATCAGCGCCGCGCTGCGAAAAAAGTACAGAACAGGCGCCGCCAGCGATACGACGGCCAGCAGCAACAGCACAATCGCAAGGCCATATGCGCTCATGGCGAGCCAATTGCGCAGGCATGCGCGACATGAAACCGAAAGTGCCTGTGTGAATGTGGCATCCGAGAACACGATCAGCGCCGGTGCAAACCACAACGCCGCAGTCAGCGGCACCGTCAGCATGACGGTGATGAACATGAAGCGCAGTTGCTCTTCTTCGTTGAGCTTGGGCTGCCCTTCCGTTGCCATCAACTGCTCCATTGAGGTGCCGGAGAGCGCAAGCGCGATGGATGCAGCGACAAGAATGCCCAGCAAATAGACGCCGCCCAACGGCAGCAACGCCTTGAGGTTCGACTTGAACCCGGCAAAAAGGTGACGTGCTTCGGGCAATTCACCCCGCTCGTGATGCCACGCAGCAGCCAGGAACCCGACCGACAATACGGGCTTCAGGAATACGAACAACAATCCGCCGGAGATTACCGACGCAACCTGCATGATCAACAGGAACAACGCCGCTATCGACGTGTATCGCAACCATTGCGCCTTGAAGATGCGAATCGATCCGCGCAACCACTCAAACCCCTCAATGGCCGGGACCACCGAAAATGCGATCGGTCCGCTCATCGTCCCAGCTCCGTCGGCCAATAGCCGGGCTGATTGATACGTAACCGCAATATGCGCTCAAACGCCGCCGGATCATGTGGAGTATTGATCTCCGCTGCACGCGGCAAATGCAGGTCATAGAGCCGTGACAGCCAGAAGCGCAATGCACCGGCACGCAGCAGCGCCGGCCAGGCGACCTGTTCCGCCTCCACAAGGGGACGTTCTGCAGAATACGCCGCAAGCAGCGAATGCAAACGTGTCATATCGAATTCGCCATCGTCAGCGACGCACCAGTCATTGGCCGTAATCGCCAGATCGTAGGCAAATTCGTCAGTGGCAGCAAAACCAAAATCGATGAGACCGCTCAGACGTTCACCGTCAAACAACACATTGTCACGGAACAGATCAGCATGAATTGCACCATTGGGCAACCGCGTCTGCCGCCGTTCCCGTTGAAAGCGGATTTCGTTTTCGATCAGCGCGTTCTGTTCTGCGCTAACAAACGGACGAATCGCACGGGACGTGGATAACGCCCAGGCCGGACCTCGCTTGTTACTGATGCGTGTACGAAACGTACGGCTCGCATTGTGCAGTCGTCCCAGCTCACGCCCCACTGAAGCGCAATGAATGGCTGACGGATGCATTACCGGTCGTCCGGGAACGCGCTGCGTCAGCGCCGCTGGGCGACCGTTGAGGATTGAGAACAGACCGCCAGTGCGGTCAGCAATCGGATTAGGCACCGCGACACCAGAGTTTGCCAAGTGTGCCGTAAAGTTCAGGTAGAACGGCAAATCCTCGGCTGGCACACGTTCGTAAAGCGTGAGAACGTACCTGCCCTCGGTGGTTGTCAGGAAGTAGTTCGTGTTCTCGATGCCTTCCGAAATAGGCAGTAGCTCATGAACAGCGCCTACGGAATAGCGCGCCAGCCATGCGGCAACTTCGCTCTCGGTAACTCGGGTAAAGACAGACATGCGGGAGTGATCGTGCAGTAGTTGACGCTAGGTGCGAATGCGGTTCAGACGGTCAGGTGACGGAGGGCGAACCGCTTCTAGAAACGGAACAATTCCCAAAGGGACGGCGAAACGCGCTTGCCGCCGTTGTCCTGTTGTCTGTCGGCGCGACCCACCGCTGGATCAACAATGGTGTAGCCCCTCGCTCCACCCACGCTGACGCGTGCATTCGCAAGACGCCCCTGAATTCGTTCTTCTTCGACGGTGATATTGCCAGTCGGTTTGGCAACGGGTATCGACGACTGATTGCTGATCACCTTTTCGGCCGCGAGCTGGGGAGCGCCATCCGGCACCTCCACGCGGCTGGGCTCGCCTGCGGATTGCGCATGTACCAACGTCGTCGCTGCGCAAAAAGCGACAGCGATGCCGAAAAAAGTTCTCGTCAACAGGTGGCAGGATGATGCATTCATGATCATTCCATTGTACCGACCCGGCGTCGGGAAAAAACGAGTCAAACAGCCGTTAGAAGTACACTCGCCTGCGCGGCAATGCCCTCGCCGCGCCCGGTAAACCCAAGTTGCTCGGTTGTCGTCGCCTTCACGCTGACGCAATCGCCGACTATTCCGCAATCAGCGGCGATATTGGCGCGCATCCGGTCAATATGCGGCGCCATTTTGGGTGCCTGCGCAATGATCGTCGAATCGACGTTGCCAACCTGCCAGCCCGCTTCGCGAACTCGGGCCACTACGCTACGCAAAAGGACCCGGCTGTCGGCGCCTTTGTACGCACTATCAGTATCCGGAAAATGCTTGCCGATGTCGCCCAGCGCCGCAGCGCCAAGCAGCGCATCAGAAATTGCGTGCAGCAACACGTCGGCATCGGAATGTCCAAGCAGACCCCGATCATGCGGAATCGTCACGCCGCCCATCACGAGCGGACGACCAGCCACGAACTGATGAACATCAAAACCGGTGCCAATGCGAAATGAAGCCATGATCAGAAATGCCCTCTAGACAGATATATCTCCGCAATTTCAGCATCCTCGGGCAAAGTAATCTTTATGTTGCGCGCGCTGCCGGTTACCAGCAGCGGGCTAAGCCCCAAGGCCTCAACCGCCTGCGCCTCATCCGTCACGTCTGACGAAGCGTTCAGGGCGTGCACAAGCAATTCGTAGCGAAACATCTGCGGTGTTTGCGCCCGCCATAAGCCCTCGCGCGAAACCGTCTCTACGACCTCCTGCCCCGCCGTCGCCCGCTTCAGCGTGTCAGTGACCGGCAAGGCAAGCAGACCACCTACGGCGTGTGAGTCGACCACCGAAATTAGCTGCTCGATGTTGTCCGCTGTAACGCAAGGGCGTGCCGCATCGTGAACCATCACCCAGGCATCACGTTTGACCAGGCGCGACACGGCGGCGAGCGCGTTCTGGACAGTTTCCGACCTCTGCGCGCCTGCGCAACGTAACACGGTCGCGTTACCTGCTCGCGCCGCGATTGCGTCGGCACGATCTTCGTCTGCGGGAACCGCAACAAAAACGTGTTCGATCGAAGAACAACGTGCCAGCACGCGCAACGTGTGCTCAAGCACCGTCGCACCGGCGATTTCCGCATACTGCTTGGGAACAGCCGCGCCAAACCTCGCTCCACTGCCCCCGGCCGGAACGATAGCGATACGCCCAAAGCGTCCGGCAGGTATTACCGTCAACTCACAACCTTGATTGTCGGGAATTTTGACGTGTGGTCTTCGCTCTTTTGCGCCACGAAGATGGCCACTTTTCGGGCGATCTCTTTGTACGTTTGTGCGACCAGTCCATCCGGATCAGCCACCACAGTGGGCCGCCCGCTATCAGCCTGTTCGCGAATCTTGCCGTCGAGCGGCAAGCCGCCCAGGAACGGCACGTTGTAGTCGCGACACATCGCACGGCCGCCACCCTCACCGAATATGGGTTCAACATGACCGCAGTTTGAACAAACGTGCGTACTCATATTCTCGACGATGCCAACGATCGGAATTCCGACCTTGTCGAACATCTTGAGGCCCTTGCGCGCATCCATCACCGCGATTTCCTGCGGCGTGGTCACAATCACAGCACCGGTTACCGGCACCTTCTGTGCGAGCGTCAACTGAATGTCGCCGGTGCCCGGCGGCATGTCAATCACGAGGTAATCAAGATCACGCCAGTTGGTGTCGGACAGCAGTTGCTCCAATGCTTGTGTGACCATCGGGCCGCGCCAGACCATCGGCGTGTCAGTGTCAATCAAAAAGCCAATCGACATCGCCTGAATTCCATGCGCTTCCATCGGCTCCAGCGTCTTGCCATCGGCACTTTCGGGGCGGCCCGTGATGCCCAGCATCAGCGGCTGCGACGGGCCGTAGATATCTGCGTCGAGAATGCCGACGTTAGCGCCTTCCGCAGACAATGCGAGCGCGAGGTTGGCCGCCGTGGTGCTTTTGCCAACGCCGCCCTTGCCCGACGCTACGGCGATGATGTTCTTGATGCCTGGTTTGAGCTTGACGCCACGCTGCACGGCGTGTGAAACCACTTTTTGCGCGATGGTCACCGCAACTTTGCCAACGCCCGGGAGTCCGCGCACATGCTGCGTCACGAGCTGGCGAAGCGTGTCGTGCTGGCTCTTCGCCGGATAGCCGATCACCACTTCAATGGTTACGTCAGCGCCATTGACGGCGACTCGCTTGATCGCCTTGTCCTTGATGAAGTCACGCCCCGTATTCGGGTCAACACAGGTCGCGAGGTGGGAGAAAACGTCTGATTCAGTCATAGCCCGCAAGTTTAGCGGTTGCGAACGTTCGGAAAGGCCCGGATTTGCTACTATTCCCTTGTTTTTTCAAGGGTTTTT
>CAYMSY010000016.1:0-20199 GCA_964393195.1 uncultured Alcaligenaceae bacterium
GTAAGGCGGGCCATCGTGTAGCAAGAAGGTCGGTCTGCCCTTGCTGGCTTTACGAATGGCTTGGTATACGCCTTTCTCTTGCCATTGGGCAACCCAAAGAGGTTCACGACGAGGCAAGTCGCCACGCATCGGAAACGGTGTGTCGGTGAGGTTCAGGGTGGACTTGTTGTCCGGTTTATCAGACGAGGTCTTGGTGTTCATGTGAAATCGATTTCAGGCGGCAAACTTGAGATCGTCGTCCCTGCGGCGGCAGGGAGCCAGCGTCTTCGGTTGCGGCGGAGAGTCACTGGGCCCTTCTGTGCATGGGCGACGGCGAGCGCGCATTGCGCGCTTACGTGCTGGTGTCAGCCGCTAATTCGATAGTGCCGCGTTTGCCGGGCGAGCGTCTTCGTCACGCAAAGCGTGGGATGCCGGAGGGAAAGCCTTGTAACCATACTGCTATTGTCTCGCACTTTGCCTTGTTTTGCCTTGCAGCGCAGCATGGCAGCAATGGTTCCGCGCCAAATCAGGGCGCGACTGCAACACGGTTGCGTCCGGCGCGCTTGGCGCGATACATCGCCAGATCGGCGCGCTCGACGAGCCGTTTGGTGTCGAATTCCGGAGTGCAGGCGATGCCACCGCTCAGCGTGACCGACAGTTCCGGCGCGACCGCCCCCCACTGAAAGCCCGAAATCCGCAGCCGCAGCCGTTCGCAGACGTCAAAGGCATCGGGTGCGCCGATGTCGGGCATGACAATGACGAATTCCTCACCACCGGTTCGCGTCACCACGTCGGCAGGCCGGGTGTTGTCACGCAGCAATTTCGCTACCTGTACCAGTACACGGTCGCCCACGGCATGGCCAAACACGTCGTTCACGCGTTTGAAGTGATCGAGATCGAGTACGACAACGACCAGTGGACTGTCGTCCCTGCGCGCGACTTCGACCATTTCCGCAAGCCGCAAGTCGAGCGCACGGCGGTTGCCGAGGCCGGTCAGATCGTCCTGCAGCGCCATGCGCTCCAGCTCGACCGCGCGCGTTGCGTGTACCTGCGCCACGCTGTAGGCGCGCTCCAGCACCTTGCGCTGATTCTCGTCGGCCTCAAGCCGTGTCACCATGAGCTCTGACTTGTCCTTGAGCTGCTGCATCGAGCGCTGGCTTTCCAGCCGGCGGAACGCCTCAAGTGACGCCAGCGCGGCCGCCGGGTTGCCTTCGCTGCGATGCGCCAGGTAGAGCGCATAGTGCAGCCGGAGTTTGGTGGAAACCGGCGGCGGATCGTCTTTTTCCGCCAGCAGCTGGTCAAGAATCTGCTTCGCGAGCGTGGTTTGTCCGCGCGCGAGGTGCAACTCACCGATTGAGCAGCGCACGCGCTGTGAAACAGCCTGATAGCCACGCTCCGTCGCCATCGCCAGCGCACTTTGCAGCAGCGTGTCGGCTTCTTCGAGTTGCCCCGCATGCACCAGTAGTTCGCCAAGATTGCCATGCGCAAAGGCATCGAAGTACGCGTCATTCAGCGTCGGCGCCAGCCGCAGCACCTCGCGCGCGAGCGGCAGACTGTCATCGAGTGCCGCTCGGGCCTCGTCAGCCGCCCAGCCATCGCGCAGGGAATAAAACTTGCCGATCAGAATGGCGGCGAGGTTATTCAAGGTTGCCAGCAGCGGATAGGTTTCGCCCAGTTCTCGCGCCAGCGTCAGCCCATCACGCAACAGGCGTTCGCCCTGCCACGGATCACCGGCGCGCTCAAAACAGCCGCCGAGGAGGCTGAACGCGAGCACGCGTCCGCGCTGATCGTCGAGCTCGTCGGCGAGCCGATAGCCTTCGGTTGCGTACTGGATGGCCGTGCCAAAACGTCCAGCATCGCAGGCGCACAGGCCGACCCAGCGCAACGCTTCGGCGTAGGCCGCATGCAGCGCCTCCGCTTTCAGCAGCGGCAGAACCGTTTCACCGAGCGCGATAACCTCCTCGATTGCACCGGTACGAAACAGGAAGAAGCATGCCGTATGGCCCGCTGCGGCACGATCACGTTGCGAGCCCGCAGCCGCCTTTGCAAGCGCCTGCCGCGCGATGACCAGACCGTCGTCCAGTGACGTGGCACCGCGCGCATCATGCAGCAGCGCGGCGATCACGGGCGAAACGTCAGGTGGCGTCGGGGCAATGGGCAGAGGCAAGCGAAACCCGTGGAACTGTCACAAACGATGTCGACATGCTACCCGCGCGACCATCCCGGCGCTGGCGCCCCAAGGAGCAGCGTTACGCCGCGCCCTGATTGAAGACAGCGCGGACAGCGGCGATGTCGCGGTGCATCTGTTCGACCATGATTTCCAGCGACGCGAACTTTTCTTCGGCGCGGATTCGTTTGACGAATTCGACCACGATACGGCGTCCATACAGATCGCCCTGAAAATCGAGCAGATAGACCTCGAGCAGCGGCCTGCCGTTTTCTTTCACAGTCGGGCGAACGCCCACGCTGGCCGCACCGACCACCGCTTGTCCGCCTGCAACGTCCACGCCGTATACGCGAACCGCGAAAATGCCCGACAGCGGAAGGGGTGCCCACAGCGGCACGTTGATTGTCGGGAAACCGATCGTGCGGCCCAGTTTGTCGCCATGTGCGACCTTGCCGGAGATTCGGTACGGCCGGCCGAGAATGGCCGCCGCCGTGACCACATCGCCATCGCTCAGCGCCTCGCGCACCAGCGACGAGGAAAAACGCACATCCATCGCCTTGACCGCAGGCATCACATAGCACTCGACACCGTTGGCCGTGCACCAGGCGTGCAGTGATTTGACGTCTCCCGCACGGCCCTTGCCATAGCGGAAGTCATCACCGACGATCACCCATTTCGCATTGAGACCGTCTTTCAGCACTTTGTCACAGAACTCGTCGGGGGTCATCGCGGCCATTCCAGCATTGAATCGGGCGAGCTGGATGTGCTGGATGCCGACCGCCCAGATGCAGGCGAGTTTGTCGCGCAGGCGCTGCAATTTGGCGGGCGGCGCCTTGCCGGCCAGTCGCGCGAAAAAAGTGCCGGGCGCCGGAGCAAAGGTGATCGCCGCCGGGGTCAGTCCGCGCTGGTGCGCGGCCTGACAGGCCACTTCAAGCATGGCCTGGTGGCCACGATGGACGCCGTCGAAGTTGCCGATGGTGACGGCCGTCGGACGCTGGGCGAAGGACGCGGGACGCAGGTCACGGGCAAGCGACGGTCGGATAGCGGCGGTGGACATCAATGCAGGGATTCTGGAAAACCGTTGATTTTATTGGAGAAATTGTAGTTCTTCGGGATGGATTACTGGCGAAATACTACGCCAAATCGTTATCAGCTTTTTCGTATGATGCCCATTCAATAAGGGCTCAATGCGAATAAACATGGAAAGTCGATTTTCAGGAAAATAACGCTCAAAGCCCTTTGCAAAGGACTTTTCAACAAAAAGCTATACCTCAATTTCATGCATCCGATCCAGCCACGGGAAGTACAGCGCAGCACGAACGGCCTTGGTGGGACGGCCATCCAGTGCTGCCAGACGTGCCGCGTATTGCCGCAGTTGCGGACGATAGGTTTCTGCCTGCGATCGCAACCAGGTTTCAAGTTCAGCCCCCGGCGCCGGTTGCGCAAACTTGAAATCAACGACCCAGCGTTCACCATCGCGCGTCACGAAACTGCGGTCAACGCGCAGCACCTCATGATCCTGCGCGCTGGCGGTGAATGGCAGGGTCCACTCGTTGGCCGCCTGCTGGTGATCAGTCGCGAAGATGAATTGCAGGTTCATCCGCGAGTGCGCATCGGCAAACCACGCGGTTAACCGGGCGGCGATAGCCGGCGCATCGGCGGCGACGGCACCGGCCTCAATCAGTGCCCGCTCGGCCGCTGCGGCGTTTGGCGAGAAGCTTCGGGTCGTCAGCCCAGAAGCCGCCGCCGTCATCGCCAACGACAGTCCCTCAAACAGGACATGCCCGACGATGCCCTCGGCGCGCGCATTGCGTTGTTCTTCAGGAACGGCGATGACGGCATCGTCCAGGCTCGCGCGATAGGCGGGCCACGCAATCGCGTCGGCCGCAAGCGGTGCAGGTGTGGGGCCACGCCGGAGCGAGGCCGCGAGCACAAGCCGTTTGTCGGCGACGACCTCCGCTGCGGGTAGCGTGGTGTCGGCGACATAGCCGAGCAGCGCTGCGAAGCTCTGACCCGGGGGCGTCTTCGCCGTGTTGCAGCGCGACACGGTGAGCGTTCGTTTGGCCCGCGTCGCGGCGACATACAACAGCCGCTTGCTCTCGGCGAGACGTGCCGCCGTGCGGTGCCGCGATACGAAGTCGTACACGCTGCCTTCGGTCTTCCTGCGGGTATCGCGCGCCGCGATCAGCACCGAACGCTGGTGCGGATCATCAGGCGAGCTCGTAAAGCGCCATTGCGCGAGATCACGCGCATCCACACGCACCGGCCGATCAGTGCCAATCAGAAACACATGATCCCATTCCAGACCCTTCGCTTTGTGGATGGTCAGCACCTCAACGGTCCCTGCTTTTCCCGAGGGCTCACCCGCGCCTGCGGAGGATGAAAACGACTGCCGCTCGCCGTCAAGCAGCTTCACGACTTCATGGCGCGGCGGCAAGGTGCCGCCAACGCTGATGCCATCCAGCCACGCAAAAAAACCATCCGCCTCGTCCCGCGCCGCTGTGGTCAGGCACCAGGCTGGCCCGCCCAGCGCGTGCCAAACGGCTTCTACCCGCTCGGCCAGCGGCGACAGCCACGCCCTCGCCTGCGCGACCTCGAACGCACGCGCCGCATGCGCAATGCGGCGGCGCTCGTCGTCGTCAAGCGCGACTTGCCACGGCAAATCCTGACGCAACGCAGCGCACGCTGGCGCCGAACGCCCGTCGCTATCGAGAAAGGCAGCGAGTGACGACAGCGTAGCGAGCTTGCAGCCCACCCAGGGCGAGCGCAAGACAGAAAACAATGCCAAACGGTCATCCGGCTGGGTGACCGCAAAGGTCAATGAAAGCAGATCGCGCACCACTTCGCGTGCGGACCAGTCGGCAAACTCGCGTGCCGTGAAAGGAATTTTCTGTGCAACAAGTTGCGCAAT
Organism: uncultured Alcaligenaceae bacterium; assembly: GCA_964393195.1. Lineage (GTDB taxonomy): Bacteria > Pseudomonadota > Gammaproteobacteria > Burkholderiales > Casimicrobiaceae > Casimicrobium. The sequence goes on from CAYMSY010000016.1 coordinate 5,058, forward strand.
CAGATCGGACGCATGAGCGCGGCTGCGCACCAGAATGGCGATGCTGGACTCCGGTTCATCGGCACGCAGATGGGCGATGGCGCCAACAATCTGCGTCGCCTCGTCGGCGACGTCTACGCAGGGGCATTCTGTAGCCCATTCCTGCTTTGATGTTGCCATCTTCGTCGCGACAGCTGGCACAAATTCCACGCGAACGGCGTCCGACGACGCCCCTTCGTCGGGCAGTGCGAACACGCGCGCCAGCTCCGTGTTGACCCAGTCGACGACGGTCGGCTGCGAGCGATAGTTGGCGGTAAGTGTCAGGCGATTGAGTTTGACGCCGGCTATTCCCTGCGCCTGTGCGCGCAGAAAAAGACTCACGTCAGCATCACGAAAACCATAAATCGACTGCATCGGATCGCCGACCAGAAACAGCGTACGGCCATCGCCCGGTGACCAATCGATGGCCAGCAGCTGCAGCAGCTCGAACTGCGCAGGATTGGTGTCCTGCACTTCATCCACCAGCACGTGACGCAAACGTGCGTCGAGTCCGGAGAGCACTTCCTCGCGCGAATTGCGCAACGCGTCGAGCGCCGCCAGCAGCACGCCACTGAAATCGGTCACACCGCGGTCACGCAGCGCAAGCAAAAGGTAGCCCGCCGCCTGCTTGAGTACGACCAGCGTTGCCTTGAGCGCATGTTCGTGCTCCTCCAGCGCAGCTACCGTCGGCAGGTACCGTGTCCGGGCCAGCGCGCTGACAAACGCGGACTCGTTGGCGAGCTCGTCGAGCAAGGCCTGCATACGGGCCTTCATCTCGTTGCGTCGGGCTTTGGGAATCGCCTCGTACGTCGCATCAGCATCGCGCGGGAACCCTGCGGACACGTTGATGCCTTTGGCCTTGCGCAGCTCTCCTCCCGCCGTAAAGATCATGTCAGCCAATGAGCGCCACAGCACAAGGTCATTGTGCGATGCGTTCGGCGGCCACGTCTGTGCAAGTTGTCCGCGTTCCTGCACATCACGCTCACCACGGCCCGCAATCGCAAATGTTTCCGCCGTATATGCCGCAACGGCGCGCACGTCGTCATTGTGCAGACGGTTATAGGCGGTGTTAACTGCTGTGATAGCGCGTTCTACTTCGGCGGCGAGCGTGGCACTTAGTCTGGCAACCGCGACATCCGACGTGTCGATGGCTTCGCCCAACCACTGCGCGCGACGTGCTAGCAGGTCGGCCATCAGGCCAACCACCTCGTCGACCCGGTTGGCTGCGAGTGCGAGCAGTGCGGTCGCCTCGCGCCCAATATCAGCGTCAAACAGGGCCGACCGGGCGGCTTCGCGATAGACCGAATCAAGCGACTCCGCGACGGGCGCCAGCGCTGCACTGTCGGCGACCCGTCGCAACGGCGCCTTCGCCGTAACCCTTGCACAGAAGGCGTCAAACGTATCAATCATCAGCGAATCAGGACGATCCAGAAGCTTCCAGCGCTTCTCGCTATCACGCGCCAGGACTTTGAGCGCAAGTTCGCGGCGGTCCCGCTCCACCGCGCTCATGTTGCAGTCTTCCGGTTGCAGTGCTGATATCAACGCACCATGCAGACGATCCCGCATCTCACCCGCAGCCTTGTTGGTGAAGGTGATTGCGAGCACTTCCGACGGATGCTCTGCCTGCGCCAGAGCGGCAAGCAATCGCTGGATTAGCAATTCGGTCTTGCCAGAACCGGCCGGCGCCTGCACGATGAACGACTGCGATGGATCGAGCGCCTGCTGACGCGCCTGCCGGTCTTCGGCGAGCAGATCAACCGCCACGGAATTCTGCTCAGCCATCGACCTGCTCACCGGTCGCAATTTCTCCGTCCGGCGCGTCACCCTGCTCACTCGCGAGCGACCATGGTTCGCGGCAAAAAGCGCCGAACGTGCAGTAGCGGCAGGTGCTGCGCCCCTTGAGCGGCGCAAGCTCGGCAACCCCTGCCTGGATTTCGCTCACCAGTTGGCCAAGCTGCTCCCGCCATGTGGTGACGAGCAGATCCCAGGCCGGGTCTTTTTTTGCGGTTTTCGTGGATGAAATCGTCGGATCTTCACCAACACCGACAAACCTCGGTTCCTCATCGTCACCGACGACGATGTAACCCAGCGCGCGGACCGGAGCTGCTGCAACATCCTGCGAAAGGATCAGCGCGTAGAGCGGAAGCTGCGGCGCGGCGAGGCGCCGGGAGCTGCCATCGGCAAACCAATCACCGCGCGCCACTTTGCCGGTCTTGTAGTCAAAGACAACCCTTATTTCACCGTCGGCGACCGACTGATCGACCCGATCGACACGAAGGCGAAAATCCTGCTCAAACTCGCGCTCGCGCAGTTCTACCTCAACGGCAACGACGGCAAATCCAGACCGAGTTCGTTCAAGACGCAGCACTTTGTCAACCAGCGTCATCACTCGCGACGATTCGACGTTCCATACCATAGGGGCGACACGCGGCCGCTGGGCTGCCTGCTCCTCAATGCAGACGTCCAGCGCATGTCGCGCGACCTCGATCAATTGCACGTCGGACAACGGCTGTTCACTGCGTCGGTGCGCCAATAGTCTCGCATTACCTATGGCAGCGAGCACGGCATGAACCAGCGTGCCGCGGACACGCGCCGGAATACCCACAGCGTGCTCTGGCCATTCCTTGAGGTTGAGCAGCGTTGCCGCCGCACGACGCGGGCAATGTGCCTGATCTTCCAGCGTGCGGGCAGACAATGGTTTGCCACCCGGCAACGCAGGTCGCGCCGGCAATCGCTCATCCGAGGTCAAGTTGGCGGCTGCCGGAACCGCTACCTGTTGGCGGTCTGGCGGTTCAGATTGCTGCACCGGCAAGTGCATCGCAAGCGGGCTCAACCGCAATGCGGCTCCATCCTCATCGCGTGCGAAGGAAATGGACAAATCGCCACACAGATCAAGCCAGTTCCGCCAAAGTCGCTCCGCGCGCGCGTCGATTTCATCTACAGAGCCGAGGCCGACCCGTTGGTCTGCCTGCCATGCCCTTGGCAACATTGGATTCGGCTTCAACCGCTCCGGCAAAACGCGATCATTCAGGCCCAGGATGCGTACGGCATCCAGTGGAACCCCTGCGGACTCAAGCAAACCCATAATCTGCAGGCGGGCGATACCGGATTTCGGCTGAAACGGCGTTTGTCCCGCCAATCTGCCTACCTCAGCCAGTGCGGCGGACCAATTCACTGGTGGCAGCCATCGGTCAAATTGCTGCCAGCGATCCAGCAATTCCAGCCACGCCTCGTCCAGCTGAAACAGGTCCGTGCGCGCAAGCCACGTTGATTCAGTCAGGGAATTGCAGATGGTCTGCAGCCTTTCGCGATGAATCGCCCGACTGGCAGCACGTCCTCCTTCGTTCGTGGAAAGTTGGGACGACATCGCCGCAACGTTTGTCAGCGCGGGAACAACGGCCCAATCCGCCAGCGTGCAACGGTCGATGCCGCGCTCAAGAAGTTCAGATTGCCGCCGCGCGATGTCGCGCTGCGACAACGGGCTGCGTCCCCAACGCGGATGAAGCAGCGCCTGCGCAAGGGTCTCCGTGTTCTGTTCGATCGTGACAGCATGCAATGTGGTGAGCAGGCAGGCAACGTGCGGAATGGCATCCAATGTCTCGCCAAGCGACAGATTGAAGCGATCACGATCTGTCGCGGGGTCGTTCCACCATTCGCCCGAATTGAAGCGTGTTCGCAAGGCGCGCAGCCAGGTCGTGCGATGCATCGCGAGGTCAGGCACGATAAGGGCCACCGTACTGTCGGGATTGGCCTGGAGCTGTCTGTCCGCCCACTTAATTGCAACATCGACTTCCTGCGCGCGGTCGCTGCAGGCGACTACATGGGACAGCCTGCGCTCTGTTGTCGCGTCCGCTGCGACCGCGAAGTCAGATATGTTGATGCCTGCCTCGCGCAGCCCAGCCAAAAGCTTTGTAACCGCAGGGTCGGAGCTGAACGTGGGCGTCAGCACGATGTGCGACGGCAAATATGGACGCATGAGCTGGCTGTAGGCGAACAGCACCACTGGCAACTCCGCTCCCGACAGGGCATTGCGCTCGGCAAGACGACGCTGCATGCGTATTGCGCTGGTAGCGAACAAGGCGACGTCGTCGTCGCCGGAGGTCACCGACGTAAGCTGCCGCAACGGAAAGCCATGACGTACGGCCAGCATCCACGCGTCTTCGAGGAGGTTGGCGACGCGAGAACATTCCGGCGCCGCGAAGGCCGATTGCTCACTCACGATCTGGTGCCAAAGTGCAGACAACGCAGCCGTATCAATAAGCTCACGCCTGTCGTCAATCAATGCGAACAGTTGCAGTCGCGACCACAAGCCGGCCATCCAGTGTTCGATCGAAATGCAGTCGGAAAAGCGCTGCCCGCCAGCGAGCAACCTCTGTCGCCACCCGCGTGCAGCACGATCACTGGGACACAGATAAAGCGGAAACTCATTCGCGGCAGTCGGGGTGCGCTCACTGTGGGCGCCAACGCTATGCGCGTCAAGGGGGGCTGAAGCGATCATCGACCCATTCTACGAATCAGGAACCGTAGCGATCCAACCTTCAAAGGCATCAGCGTGGGGTGGCATGCCGAACGAAGCGCCAAGTCTCACAGCCTGCGCGGCCTGCACTGCGCAAATAACCGCATCGATGGTGTCTCCCGATCCGTCCTCCATGCACTCCCGTGCCTGATCTGCGGACAGTCTGACGGCAATATCGCTGGTGACGTGAATCTGCGACTGCAATGCGTCCAGCAAGAGTCTGCGCGTTGTGAGCCGCGATGGTGCCATGCCGTCAACGCCATCCTTCTTGTAGCTGGCTCGCGTGATTTTTCGCGCGAGATAGCCGGGATAGGCCTCGACCGCGATACGGTTATCGTTTGATGGCGCGCACGGAACGATGGATAGACCTGCTTGCAATAACCGGGGAGCCCCTTCAAACAGCATCAAGCCCACGGGTGGATTCACCAGTTTCATCGGGCTGGACGACCCGGCCAGCGCATCACCACGTCGTGATAGGTAGCGAGCACCATAAGGCCGAGATTGCCGTACTTGATTAAGCGCAGCCACGTACGCTGGCTTGCCAATCTCGCGAATGTGCATCATCAGTTGTGCCCACGAAGTGGGCCACCCCAACTGGAGTACGAGCTCACGAGGCAAACCAAACGGAAAATCAAATCCACCCACCCAGGGACCGGGGGTAGCGAGCATTCGCTCGAATGCGCCAAAGTCGGAAAACCGGTCAATACGCGCTATTGTCAGGCGACGATCGTGCAGGTTTGCTGCCGCCACCGTGATGCGCTTTCGGCGGGAGGGGGCCGACGTGAAATCGACGCCAAATAGGGTGAGTGATCGTACCAATTGCACTCAGTTTCTGCGAAATTTGGCCAGCTGTAACCCGCGCCACACCAAGGTTTCGTCCACCGCCACAAAATCGAAAAAACTATAGGCAAAGCGCGCAAAATTGCGTCGCGTGTAACGGACCGGTGTGTGTTCTGGCACGAAAACCGGTATTGGCAGGTGGCACACTCCACCAATAGCTCTCGGCTCCGTTCAGATCAAATGTGTCGGCCAGTCCAGGCCAAGGCAACGATGTCGGACTGACGCCGGGCGGCAGCGTGATATCTCCATCGGCTGCGGGCGCGTCTTTTCCAAGCTCGTTCGCGAGAACAGCTGCCAGTTGGGCATCGACTACATCCATCGCCGCGCGGGAAAGTTGCGCCTGTGAGATGACATCGCACCAGCCAAGCGAAATCGGCCCAGCGCGCAGCAAGATGTTGACGACGTTGTCGCCAAGAATTGCAGTCGTTACCAGGAATGGAAAATTACGTCCTACCCGATCACAGGAAGGCGCAAAAATACCAAACTGGCCAAACGGAACACCGGGCTGCGCAGGAACAACAAAAGCCCACTTGGGTGTGCTGCCCCAAAATCCCCAACCGCTAGTATGACTGCGCTCCTTGAGCACTTCCATACCCCCCGCACACCAGCGGTCCCAAAACTGTTGCACGCCATAAGGCATGCGACGTGAAATGAAATCGCCCGCGCTGGGCAGTTTGCCGAACCACGCAAAACCCTGTGATTGTGGGTCGGGAGAATTGGCGGCTAACGCCGCGCCAGCACTCATGACCGGCCCGGACACGAAAATTGCTGCATCTGCGGTAACCGCAGCGGATTGCGAACAGACAGAGCCCTGAACTCAAGCGTGACCTCACGACCTTCAGCATTCAACGACACTACGACCCGTTCTGGAGCAGTGCCGGGCTGCACGTTGCCCCGGTCTATCAGTCTGTGTAGCGCCCAGTTACCTTCCGTGGTGATTGCAGGCGGTCGACCTGTACCAATTGTCAATTTGACCTGATTGCTCTTCTTCGGGCCAGGCCATGAAACACGTTTGCCAGACTCAGTCGAACTGACCACCTGGCCATCAACGTCAAGTTCTATCTTGTCTGCACCGCTCGGTGAAATGCGTGCCTCCACTTCAAAGCCTGGTACTCGCCCGCCAGTACCGAAAAAAGCATCGCGGATGTCGCGCGCGCGCTGGAACTGCGCGAGGTCTGCGCCGGAGCCCGCCGCAGCGCCGTCGCTCCCGGCACGGGGAGCCCATGGGTTTTTCGATGTGTCCACAAACTGGGCGAGATTCTTTTGAAAGAAATCGTCAATGACCCCACCGGGTCCAAACAGTTGAGCGAAGTCGTTCGGCAGCACCTCCTGCTGGGCGCCACGAGCGAATGGGTAGCGACCGCTGGTTGCCGTCGTGCAAAGCTGCCCCACCCCGCCCTTCACGTTGGCGGCAGCATTGGTGCGCAACACGGTCGCCGCCTGTTGCGAAGCCGAACCGGAAAGTGCCTCAAGAATTTCTCGTACGGGTGTCGGAAGGCGTGCGGCCTCTGATCGCAGTCGCGTTTCCGCCTCCTGTGACCGCGTGGTGACGCCATTGCGCATAGCCGTTTCCGCAGCCTCAAGGCTGAAAAGATACTCCTGAATATTCTTGGCCAGATTGTCGATCGGTGCCGTTCCCTGAGGACCTCTCGCAAGACCGCGTAGGGCAGCAAAACGACCCTGTACGATGTTTTCCGGTTTGTCGTCTCGAATACCCGGAACCGCGACACCAAGCGGATTGGAGCTGAGCGCAGCCTCGATCTCCTTGGCTCCTTTATCCACCTTTTCGGCCAGGCGATCCACCATGGTGGTGTTGCTACCCTCGGTTTTCAGCAATGTCGTTTCGCGCGATGCCGTTCGAACCAGCTGAACCAGTGGCGAGTCTGCCGCAGACAAGATGCGCGCGGTCTGGATGGTCTCACGCAGACTGTTGCTTGGTTTCAGGCGAATGTCGTTCAGGAATTCGTCCCAGAACTTCGCGTACTCCATGAGATACAGCCTTCGAATCTGCACGCTGGTGCGCAAGGCCTCGGCCGGGTTCGGAGCCGCTTTTGGCAAACGTTCTGGCTGACCAAGCACCCATGCGTCTTCGCGCGCCAGTTCCACGGCAGACGCGGCGAGCTCCTTCTCAAAGAAGTCGTGGTAACCGCGAACGCTGTAGTAACCAGGAACGCCAGTATTGAGTGGCTGTTTGCTGGCACGAACAAAGACGGATGTCGCGTCGCTTCCGGCGGCACTTAGCAACGTAAACTCCGGAAGCTCATTGCCCGCGAGACGCGACTTGATGCGACTGTAGTTCCGCTCCGCGACACTCAATTGGCTTAGCTGGGCACGAGCCTGTTTGACGAGTTCCACATTTTGCGGAAATGGGGACGCAAACGTCCGATTCTTGATCAGGTTGTCCAGGTGTTCAACGAGCTGCGCCCGCGCCTCGTTCGGGTAGTCCGGCGGTAACGACCTTCTCCAATCGGCACTAACCCAGCTCTTGATGAACTTCGCATCAAGATGGCTGGCGTCGAACAGCATCAAGTACGCTTTGAGAGCCTGATACGTGTATTCCGCGTTATTGGGCGGTGCCGCACGTAGCAGAGACTCGAGCCGGGTAGCGACGCGGGGCATGAACGTGTCATCAAGTAGTCTGCCGTAGACGTTTTGTGCCGCACTGTCCAGCTTGGTACCTTGATACAAGCCGTACCTATAACTCCATGGCGGGCTGTCAAACGGAAACTTGGCGCTCACGGGCAGTTCACGAGCCTGATTAAGCGTCGCCAACAGTTCCGGCGCATTTTCGCTGGGAGCCATCGGAATCGCCGCTACAGTTGTCTGTAGCGATTCCGCCTTGGTCGAAACTTCGCCGATGTAGTCAATGTTGTTGCGGTAGCTAACCCACCATGCAATGTTGGCCCCCAGGAAGGCCAGACCGCACGCAGCAATTCCGCCCCATCGCAACCAACGCATCTTCCTTTCGGTTTGAAGATTGCGCCCTGCGATGAAGTGCTCGACAAAGATGACCTTCTGCAGGAGGTCTTGCAGGAAATAACTCTTGCCCGTTCCAGCTGACACTTCGGTTGCGCGGACCTTGCTTGGTACGCGAAAGGTACGCTGCATCGCACCAAGAACCCTGTCGAACGGGGTACCCTCTTGTGTACCAGACGTGAAATAGACACCGCGAAGCATCGGTTGCTCAGCGAACTTCGACTCGCTGAAGACTGATCCCAAAAGCCGCGACAAGACGTCGCGAATACCGGCAAGCTGCTGTGGCAACGTGTATGCCAACGCCCGTCGGGACAGGTCCGGCTCGTCAAGCAACCGCTGATGCATTCCGTCGTCAAGGCGTTTGTGCAGCAAGTCAAACTCGCGGCCAAACGCTTCACGTACAGGAATGGGGTCCGTCGACGCAGGATCGTAGGGCAACGTGAAGCCCCAGACCTGCGCACGCTCCTCGCGCGTGTAATTCAGGAAATACTCTGAAAAACCAGAAAGCAAGTCCGTCTTCGTTACCAGCACATAGACCGGGAACTGCACGCCCAAGCCTTCACGCAGTTCGGTCAACCGTGCCTTGAGGACGGCCGCATGCACCTCGCGCTCCTGAGCAGTCATTTGCAGCAGATCCGCAACCGACAGCGTTAACAGCACGCCGTTAAGTGGCTGCCGCGGACGGAATTTCTTGAGCAAACCAAGAAACCCCTGCCACTCAGCCTTATCTACGGACTCGTTGCTCTCTTGTGTCGTGTATCGGCCAGCAGTGTCTATGAGCACCGCTTCGTTGGTAAACCACCAGTCGCAGTTGCGAGTTCCGCCAACGCCGCGGATGGCGGCCTTGCCAAATTGCTCCGCCAGCGGGAACGTCAGCCCGGCGTTGATCAGGGCCGTGGTTTTTCCAGAGCCCGGCGCTCCGATAAAGGCATACCAGGGCAGTTGATACACGTACTGCTTCGAGAGACCGGACAGGAATCCGCCCTTTTCCGTACTCGCAAAGCGCGTCTTTTTCAGGATGTCGGCAGCACTCTTGAAGCGCTTATTGAGCTCGGCGACCTCTTCGCTTCCGGCGGCCGGTCCGTCACCGGGCTTGGCAGTGCTCTGCATCTTGGCAAGCTGACTGAGGAGCGCAGCATTTACGTTCCGCTCGCGCCACCAGCGGATAAACAGCTTGAGCAGCCAGAGCAACCACACAAGGGCGATAAGTGTCCAGCGCACCCATGCGGGGGCGATCGGCCGCCATTCCGCGATGGCAATCAATGGCCCGACAAACCAGATGACGGCGGAAAGTATCAACAGCAGCAGAATCGTAAGCGTCGTGCGGTTGAACAGCTTGCGAAAGATCAGGCGAAGGTAATACATCATTGTTTCCCTTGACCGCTTGAGTTCGCCAACTCGCGATCACGTTCTTCAGGCGGAACCAGCAAGGTAACTTCCACTCGGCGGTTACGGGCCTTGCCCTCGGCCGTCGCGTTGCTCTCGATGGGTTCGGAATCTGCCTTCCCCTGTGAGCGGGTCCGACTCTTGTCCACCAATCGCGAATTGATCATGTCTCGGACGACGTCGGCCCTTGCCTGCGACAACTCATAGTTGGACGGAAATGCGCGCATACCTCGGATCGGAACGTTATCCGTATGTCCAGTTATCTGTACGGCTCCCGGAACCGCGTTGAGGGCTTCCGCGACTCGCTGGATCACGGACAAGTATCGTGGCTTGACATCAATTTTTCCGCTGTCAAACATTCCGTCGCCGCGCAAAATGATGATGCTCCGATCAGCAAGATCGGTCACTACGACGAGACCTTCGCGGATTTCCGGCTCCAGAAACTTGGCGATGCGGGCAATCGGCGCGGGCTGTGGTTTGAGTGCCTGCGCTTTCGGTGGACGTATTGCATTGATTGCGCTGTAAACACCCTGGGACTTCTCTGCAATGAAGAAGTAATAGATGAAAAAAATCCCGGTCAACAGCAAGAGCGTTGCGCCAGCAGTAATCCACAACGGAAGGAAGCCCCAACGCGATTTTCCATCGGCTTCGGCGCCCCGCCAATGCAACGATAGCGCCTTGGAATACTCGCCGCGAGCACCGTTAATGATCTCGACAAGGCGGCGACGCAAGGTATCGAGCTGCGAACGTCCGTTATCAACAACGCCAAATCGCCCCTCAAAGCCAAGCGCGATGCACACCGCCATCAATTCGATCAGGTCAATGTGTTTTTTCGGATCCTGCACCAGTCGGGCCAGAACCTGGAAAAACTTCTCTCCACCCCACGTTTCATTGTGAAACGTCACCAATAGTGAGTGACGAGACCACTGTCCACCACCGCCCCAAGGCGTTTTGGCAGCCGTTTCATCGAGCGCGGTACACAGCGCATAACGCGCTGCAATTACCGTTTCAGGCTGGACCAATGCCTCGCGCGCGCGACGCTCAAATAACTGTATCTGGTCAACCAGGAAAGCACGAAGCTGTGCCGGATCAGGATGATGGGGCATCACCCGGATTTGCGGAATCAGGTTTAGTAGCGGGTTCGCCGCGATAGCAAGCGGGTTCGCGCCGCTCAACACCTCCGGCAGATCGGCAGCAACCTGTGGCTCCATGGCGCCAGACATGTCACGCGTTGGAGGCAGTTCATTCGGTGGTGCGGCCCCGATCGGAACCGGCGTTGACTGCGCCGCGAGAATCGCAAACGGATCAAGATTGGCCGGGGTAGTCATGTACGAATCGCCCAGAATTCAAGCTTCAAGCCCGGAAAGTCGCCGGCGATATGCATGGCCAGACCACCCGAACGCTCAAGACCACGCCAGTACTCGCTGGATGTGTCGAGTTCGAAGTAATTGTTGCCCGCGTGGTATGGAATCTGACGTGGCGCAACCGGCAAAGGACGCAGGCCGACGCCCGGCAGATGCAGGTTCACGAGATCGCGAATCTTCTCGACAGGGCCAATCTTGACTTGAGTCGGGAACAGTTTGCGGACCTGCTCGCCGGGCAACTCGGCTGCGACAGCCAGTACAAAGGTCGCGCTTTTGATGAGATCGGGATTCGGAATGATCGCGACCCGGACGCCGTATGCGCGCTCCAGCAGTTCGATCTGGAATGCGTTCTGTTCTAGAACCATCGACAACGATCGACGCAAATCAAGCATCAGTGGCGTGAAACAGCCAGAAAGATCATCGTGGTTGTAGGCAGGGTATTCACTCGGTCGCCGCGAATCGCGGGTAAAAGTAGTCAGATCGCCAGCCAGCGAAAGCAACGCAGCAAATAGTCGCTCAGGGTGAAGCGTTCTTAGCTGCGACAGGTGAGTGACCATCGGTTCATAGCGATTAACCAGTTGAAGCATCAGAAAATCGGCAACTTCCGAGACGCCTCCTCGTCCGGGCGCTGACAGACGCGCAGCCAGTGCTTCACCACGGTGGTGAAGCAGGCCCGACAACTCACGCAGGAAACCAGCGAGAACCTGGCTTTCGTGTGCTGCAACCAGGGGCGGTATGTAGCCTTCCGCCAAGGCCACGGACAGGTCGTTTCGGCGCTCTGTAACAAGACATACGCCAACCGTCATCCAGCCTTCCGGGACTTCGTCCTCCGGCAGCAGGCGCAACCGAAGGTGAGCTTTTTGAATCGGCGCAGGTTCGCCTCCGACCGAATTCTGGTCGGCGGTTATTTCGTCATTTACACGGTATCTTGCCAGTGAACGTGCGTCATCGTCGAACGAAACCTCTTCGCTACCTGTCCGATAAACAGGCAGACAGAGAAAGATTCGTTTGCCTTTGAGTGTTTCCGAAATATCGAAGGCATTTGGCGGATCGTTGGGATCCGGAAATGCGAAAGCAGTACCGTCAGGCAAGACACCCGCTGCACGGGTGATTGCGACCTTGCCAATCGCAAGTGCCGATGTGTCCAGCACAAGACTATTGAAGCCCCAGAAATGCCCCTCGGTGGAAAGCGCGAACTGATGCTGCGAGAACTCGCGATGGCGCTCGGACTGCTGAAAATGCTGAGGCCGCAGGAACATCCCTTCCGACCAGACTACGCGACTTCGATCACCCATGCTTGCCCCCAAAACTCGCGAACGTTAACGCAAGGTCAAAAGGCCTTGACGACCTGCACATTATGCTCGACCGCTTTCTTGTAGTTCTCAACCTTTTCCTTCAAATTGGCAAATGCCTTGGCGTAGCGGGACATGGCGTCGGTAATTTGTGCAATACCCTTGACGACCGTACCCGCCAGCGTCAGCACGTCGCCATCTCCCGCGGCGTCAACGCCATCCGAAAGCGTGCTGATGGCCTCGGTCAGATCGGTCTTGGCCTGCTCCACCATTTCCTTGATTTCTTCGTAGTCTTTGAGCGCCTGATTGACCAACGCCACGTCCTCGTTAAGCAGGTCCGACGCCTTGTTCATCTTCTCTGTCGCGGTGTCGACAAAGGACTTGGTGTCCTCAATTGTCTTGGCGAGCGCATCTGTCACGGCCATCTCTAACTCCCTGAGGCGGCAGTGCCACCTGTCAATTCCGTCTTGGTCAAAATTTTGTATGCCAGCGCAAGTGCGCTCTTCAGTGGTTCGACCGCAATATCAAAGCGCTTCTTGATGACGACACCGGCACTCGCAAACTCTTTCGGGTGCAATGTCAGCAACATGCAATGCGGCACGACGCTCGCATCAGGCGCTCCGCCAATGCGGTTGACAACGCGCGGGAGCGGAATGTCATCTGCGGCCGCCTGAATCTGCACGAGCGTTCGACAAAGCAACTCCTCCAGCGCCAAATCCTCAGTGACCACAAGTCGCGCCGCAACGTCTCGGGCGGCGGGCCGGGCAATCGCTCCCAACCCGCCCAAAGCCTTGAGTGCAGCCACCAGATGATCGGGGTCGCGTGCCTCACGGACGATGGAGGCTAGCGCGGCTAGCCCCTTACCACCGCCATTGAGTTCCGCAAGCGCCACGTAGCCCGCGATGCCGGTGGGAACGATAGGCTGATTTGCCAGCGAACGTACAACATAGTTTTCCACCGTGCGTCGTGCCGCGTCCTCGTCCTTTGCACTTTTCGCAAGCGCGGCCAATGCTTCGTTGGTCCATTTGTCGGCTGAAACGCCGGCAACAGCCGCAGCGATCTGGGCCGCAAATGTTCGCGCGAACGGGCTCAGCGCGAAGAAAGCGATCTGCCGCGCCGGTGTGTTCTCGGACAACAGCAGCATCGCCACCTCGGGCGCTGCCGACACCGGCATGCAGGCGTGCCGGCTCAACGCTTGTGTCGCTGCGATACGAACGTTGATCGGGCGGTCATGTTTCGTGAGCACGGCGAGGCATTCGCGCAGCGCTTCGGTCGCAGCGGCCGGCTTAATGTTGCCCATAGCCACAGCCGCCATCGATTGGGCCACTGCATCGTCCTGATTCAGCGTTGCCGCCTGAATCAGCGCATCAATGCAATCGTCAACCGGCGCCTCGGGCTGCAAGGCCATACCCAGCGCACGCATTCGGATGCTGGCATCAGATGACACCAGATGGCGCGCAAGTACATCCGCCGGCCAAATGGTGATGACCGTGGTAGCGCCTGCGACATCGGCTGCCGGGGTGGATGCTTTGCTCATGAGGCCATCAGATCAGATTGCCAAGGCTTGGTGTGTAGGTCGTTGAAGTGATGTTGCCGACGACTACCGTGGCACCAGTTAAGGTGGTGGCTCCGACGACATTGAGCATGCCCATAACGTTGACCACACCCACCAAATTGATCGTAGCTGCCGTGATGGTCGCAGTTGCACCGGTGACTGTGACCGCACCACCGCCGGTGACGGTCACCGCGCCGGTGGCCGTAATCGATACCAATGCGCCGGCAGTCAACGTGCTGACGCCCGTAACGGCAGTCGTCTGCGCGCCGCCGATTGTCGTCTTGTCCATCCCTACCACGGTCGTATCGCGCATGCCGCCAACTTTGTTTGTCTGCATACCTCCGACCGTCGTCTCATCCTTGGCCAGCACCATCGCCTTTCTCGTCATGCTGTCCGTCGACAACTTCAGCGGCGTCTTGATGGAGTAACCCATCGCGGCAAAGTGGGATGTTTTGCCCGTGGCCGTCACCACCTCCTTGCCGACGACGACGGACTTACGGTTCTTCATGACCAGATTGGTCTGATTGCCGAAAACATTGCTCTTCTGATCGCCTGAAACCGTGAACGCATGGGCACCGCCGATGCTTTCCTTGTGATTGCCGCCTGTCTTTTCCTTCAGGTCGCCCTTGACGCTTTGAGTAGCGCTGCCGGCGACCATGTTGCTCTGATTGCCGTTAACGCTGTTGTCCTGGTTACCCTTGACGGCGCTGCTCTGATTGCCCTCAATCTGATTAGCCTGGTTGCCACCAATCACGTGCTTGTCGTCGACGACCACAAACCGGCTGTCGTTGTTATTGATGCGTGACAAACGATCATGTCCCACCATGCGTGACTCATCCGCCTCAACGACGGTGTCCAGATTGCGCTGCGCGTGGATGTAGAGCTGTTCCTTGCCCTTGAGATCCTCCATGCGGATCTCGTTGAAATCGGTCGGGCCGCCGCCTTTGGTTGATCGTGATTTGATGCCGCTCGCTGTCTTGTTGTCCGGCAAGGCGTACGGCGGCATCTGCTCAGCGTTGTAGACGCGCCCCGTGATCATCGGGTAATCCGGATCGCCGCCAATGAAGTCGACGATGACCTCTTGACCGATGCGCGGAATGTGGATGAAACCCCATTTGGTGCCTGCCCACGGATGGCTTACACGAATCCAGCAACTGCTCTTTTCGTCGTGCGTACCGTAGCGATCCCAGTGAAA
>CAYMSY010000017.1:0-19281 GCA_964393195.1 uncultured Alcaligenaceae bacterium
GTGACCGGCGGCGCGGGCGGTTCGCCCCCCTGCGCGCCGGGCATGCCGGGCAAACCGGACAATCCTGTGGGCGCAATCATGCTCTTGCGGCGGTGACAAGCACAGGCAGGCTATATAACTTGTTCATGAAACCCCCGTTCAATAAGGGCTCAATGCCCGAAAAATCTAAAAGTCGACTTGTGGCTAATAACTGCGCCATGCCCTTTGCAATATGGCGTCCACCGAAAAGTTGATGCGACATCTTCGCCTGTCATCGGCGCAAAAACAGCACCACGCCGATCACCACGATCACCATCACGACAATCGCCGGCAGCAGGAACTTTGAACCACCACCGGCCGTATCGTATTTGCCCGGAGTACCGCGCAATTCGCCAAGCGGCCCCGCCGGCGGTCGGGCGGCGGCGGCCTTGGTGGATGATGCTGCGGGCGGTACGCCTGCGGCGGTTGGCGCAGCAACGGGCGGTGGCATTGGCTGCGCCGGGCGCGGTGGCGCGGCTGGTTGCGGCGAAGTCACAACGCGAACCTGTTCCGCTGACAGCGGTGTGGCCGTGGCCGTGGTCTCCGACGGCGCCGGTACGGGGCGCGGCACCGCTGTCCAGCCAAGCGCGCTGCGGAATTCATTGATGCTCTTGAAGCGATCAATCGCGCGGACCGAGAGTGCCCGCATCACGGCGGCCACAAACGGCCCCGAATAATTCACACCCGGCGCGGCGTCTGACAGCTGCGGCAGCGAGTCACGCACAATGCGGCTGGTCGCAGGCGTAGGCGGTTTGCCCGTGGCCAGGAAGTAAATAACGGCGCCAAGACCGTAGACATCGGTCCATCGCCCCTGCTCCATGCTGCCGTCTTCGACATACTGCTCGATCGGCGCGAAACCGGGCTTGAGAATCGTCGTCAGCGCCTGCGTCATGCCGCCCAGTACCTGCCGCGCGGCGCCGAGGTCGAGCAATACGGTCTCACCGGTTGGCATCACCAGGATATTGTCGGGCGAAATGTCGCGATGGATGACGCGATGCGCGTGCAGCTCCGAGACCGCTTCGAACACGGGCGACATCAGTGCCCGAATGTGCGCTTCGGACATCGCAGCGCCCGCCTTCACCCGCATGTCGCGCAGCGTTTTGCCAGGGTAATACTGCATCGCCATGTAGGCGGTGCCGTTTTGCTCCCAGGCCCGGTGCACGGCAACAAGCGCTGGATGCGCGAATTCGGACAGCAGGTTGGCCTCTCGCAGGAAGCCCTTGAGCCCCGTTGCATAGGCGTTCGCCGTTTCCGCAGAACGCGGCGCGATAACACCCGTGGCGGCGCGCCCCGCGATGGAGGAAGGCAGATACTCCTTGATTGCGACCGTGCGATTGCTGCCCGTATCGCGGGCAACATAAACGACGCCGAATCCACCCTGCCCGATAAGGCCGGTAATCAGATACCCGTCCAGCGTTGTTCCGGTCGGGAGCGCATCAAGACTTGCGGACATGGCGGTCATCGGGCGGGCGTATGCAGCTTGAAAATCATCTTGTGTGGAATAGCGCCTCGACGCTACGTCGGGTCAGCACCCTATCCGGATTCGCAACAGCAACCGGACACGGCTCAGGATTCTTAGACGTACTGAAGCGGTTAATCATGCCACGGCTCATCTTTTGCGTGCATTGACCAGCATGTTGTACCAGACAGCCGATGCTTTCCGCCGCACCGGCACCGCTCATTGGCGACGAAACCGTATCAACGCTGCAACACTGGGCGCCGCAAATCAGCCAATAACGCGCAGAACGGCCTGACGGCGCTGTTACGTAACGTATTGCGTCTTTCTGTTTACCGGCTTAACCGCCATAATTAACCAGTCGACATGCCATCGGGTCCGGATGGACACACCGTCTCAGCAAAATCTGAACCAACTGCCACCCGGCACCATTCTCGGGGATTTCAAGATCACCGGAGTCGTCGGTGAGGGCGGTTTTGGCATTGTCTATCTCGCCTACGAAGCAACCCTTGACCGCACCGTCGCCATCAAGGAGTACCTGCCGTCGTCGATTGCCGGCCGCACCGGTAACCAGTCGGTCATGGTGCGCTCGCAGCTCAACACCAACGCGTTCGCGTCAGGGCTCAAGAACTTCCTGCGCGAGGCGCAGCTGCTGGCCCGCTTTTCGCACCCGGCGATGGTCGAAGTCCACCGCGTCTGGGAGCAAAACTCAACGGCCTACATGGCCATGCGTTTCTATCCGGGCAAAACGCTGCGCGAGTTGCGGCAAAGCGCCAACGAATTCGACGAGATGTCGATCCGCCGTGTTCTCGAACCGGTATTTGACGCACTTTCGCTGCTGCACGCACAAAACGTCATTCACCGCGACGTTTCACCCGACAACATCCTCATGCGCGGCAACGGCGCCC
This sequence comes from uncultured Alcaligenaceae bacterium, assembly GCA_964393195.1. Classification (GTDB taxonomy): domain Bacteria; phylum Pseudomonadota; class Gammaproteobacteria; order Burkholderiales; family Casimicrobiaceae; genus Casimicrobium. The sequence goes on from CAYMSY010000017.1 coordinate 2,383, forward strand.
CGGTCCTGCTGGACCTCGGTGCTGCGCGGCTGGTTATCGGCGGCATGACCCAGGCATTGACGACCGTGCTCAAACCGGGGTACGCCCCCATTGAGCAATATGTCGATGACGGCACGATGCATCAGGGACCATGGACCGACGTCTACGGCCTCGGCGCCGTGCTGTATTTCCTGCTGACCGGATCGCCGCCACCGCAAGCCGTGGCGCGCATGATCACCGACCCGCTCAAGAATCTGGCCAGCGTGGCAACGGTCAAAGTGCCGGATTTTTTCACCGAAGCCGTAGTCAAGGCACTCGCCGTGCGGCCGGAGAATCGGTATCAGAGCGTCGATGAACTTCGCGAAGCGCTGCGCTGGACTGAGCCTCTTGCCGAGCCGAGAACCACCTACGTTCGAATAGACACCCCAACGCGTACCGGAACGGCCGCACCAACCACATTACCGCCGGCGACTGCCAGTTCGAAAACGGCGCCTGCCGTAGCCCCTGCCCCCATCTCCATGCCCCTCGACCGGGTCTTTGAGCAGGACTCCGACGCAACGGTCGTATGGAAAGGGCCGCCGATTACCGGGCAACCGCCGGTCGCGCCGCCGCCTCCTCCCCTACGATCTGCGTCTGCCCCTCCGCCGCCGCCACCATCGCCTCCTGCTGCTGCTCCCTCAATGCAGCCACGCCGTGAGTACGGCGAGGCACCCGCTCGTGGAAGCAAGTCTTGGCTATTCGCTGCACTGGCGGCTGTCGTTGTGGCTGCGGGCGCCGGGTATTTCTTCCTGATGCGACCCGCCGGTTCACCGCCTCCCGTGACGACTGCGGCACCGAGCGAGCCCGGCAGCGGCGTGGCGACCAACCCGACGACCACCAACACGGGTATCACGACGACTGCGCCCGCCACCACGACAACTGCAGTTACTACCAGCGCACTGGCCATCGCGAGCCCCGCCAATGAAAAAAATGCGACTGAATCCCGGGTTCCAGCGCCAACAGCAGCTACGCAACAACCTAACAAGACGACACCGGAACCGGCCAAAGCAACAGCGGAATCCAAGCCGCGTGAACCTGCTCGCCTGACCACCGACGAACAGGCAAAGGCACAAAAGGAAGCGGAAGAAAAAGCCCGCGCAAAGCAGGAAGCTCAGGAAAAAGCAGCCAAAGCGAAGCAGGAAGCGGATGAGCGGATCAAAAAAGCCCGCGCCGAAGCCGACGAACGAGCAGCCGCAGCAGCACAGGCGGCAACAGAAGAGCGAGTGCGACGCGAGAAAGCAGAGCAGGAAGCGGAACGTCAGGCCGTTCTGCGCGCGGCGCAGGAAGCGGAGAAACGCGGCAAGTCTCCCAGCACCGTGCCGACACCGCCGCCGGTACAGCGCAGCGTTAACGAGTTATCTGCTCTGGCTTTGGCAGCATACAAACGGGGCGAATTGCTAGCCGCGCGGGGCTTCTGGAACGAGATTGCAAGCCACCCCGAGGCAAACGCACGCTCACGCGCCACTGCGTTCAGCAATCAGGCCATGAGCTACTGCCTCAATGGCGATGAAGGCAATTGCGAGCGCTTCTTTACGTCGGCGCTCCGCGCTGACCGCAGCTGGAGCGCAGATCCCGGCGAGCGCGACCATCCACACGTTAAACCGTCGTACACGCGGGCCTTGCGTGCAGCGCGCGGCGGCGGTTACTGATCAAGAAAAGAAATCAATCAGCTCTGCGGCCCGCGAATAGGCGTCGCGCTGCCCCAAGTTGATGAGCGCGTGGATAAAACCGGGCTCAAACAAGAGATAACTGGCCAGCGATGCGCCGCCTGTCTCGCTCAACAGGCCACCGAGCGCCTGCCGGATCGTTGATGGCAGCTCCTGCGCGTGTTGCTGCGCCAGCGCATCCAGTGATTGCGACGGTTGCATGGCAAATACACGAACCGGTCGGTACGGCAACACCGAGGCAACTTCGGGCGGCAGCCGCTTGAGCGTTTCGGTCACACGCTGCGCCTGCTCAACATCGGCCTGAAGCGTGTCGTGGAAGACGCTTGCCATCGCGTGAGAAGCGACTGCACTCAGACCCGGACGCTTCTGGGTTGGTGCATTCATGCCAAGGCCTGACCGTTTTGGCTGCCCGACTCCAACCACCATGATGCGATCAGCCCCCAGATGCATGGCGGGCGACAGCGGCGAAATTTGCCTCATGGAACCATCACCAAAAAATTCCCGCTGTCTATCGACAGTGAGCGCCGTCGCTGGAAACACAAAAGGAATGGCACTTGATGCCATCAGGTGATCGACTGTGATGCTCTGGAACTCCGCACGCCGCCCGGGCCGTTCCCAAGGAACAGTCGCAGAATCATCATCACTGTGACAAAACGTCCAGTGCACGCCGCTTGAATAACTCGATGCGGTCACGGCAACTGTGGCCAGCGTGTTGCTTGCCAGAGCATCGTTGATGCCATCAAACGAGATTGCTCCGCGCAACGTTTCCGCGAGAGGCGCATTGTCGAGAATTGCGCCATGGGCGAGTGCGCCGCGCGAAAGATTGAGAGCAGCCAGATACTTGTTGCCGCCACCGAACCATGCACCAGCAGACGTCTTATTGAGTTGATACACATCCTGCGAACGCACTTTCTCCCAGAAAGACGCCAGCTGGGTAAACGCGTGCAGTCCGGACTGTGCATAACCGCCAAGACAGGTTGCATTAAGTGCACCCGCTGACGTTCCCACCAGAACTTCAAACGGAAATTTTTTTCCACTCAGGACTGACGTCTGCCCGAGCATGCCCGCCATCGCTTTGAGCACGCCCACCTGGTATGCCGTTCGCGCGCCACCGCCCATCAATACCAGTGCTCGTACCGAACGTCGGTGCGGTACGAGACCAGAATAAATGATGGTACCCAGGGCCATGGTCAGAATGCGCTATCGTGTGGCAACTGTACACCCACCGCAGCGCTAAGAACGACCGATTGACGACTGCTCATGCGCTAGTTGCCGGCAAGTGTCACTAGCCAGCCCATCACGGGTTTTCCTGCCTCGGACCGCAGCGCAACGGAAGTCATGTGCTCAAGCGACAAGCCAGCCTTTTTTGCAGAGGCGACAACGTATTCTCGTTTGTGGGAATATCTGCCACTGGACAACAGTCGATATGGCAGCGGATCAGCATCGCCCGATGCTTCTACGGTAAAGATGGCACGTCCGGGACGACGCAACGAATGTGCAAATGAAATCAATGCCTGATCGATCTCACCGAAATAGCAAAGCGTATCGGCCGAAACCACCAGATCAAACGCAGCGGGCCGCGAAAGAAGAAACGCTACCAACTCGGCTTTGAGCAGTTCGTCATAGACACCGCGACGCACAGCCTTCGCCAGCATGCCCCCCGAAAGATCAAAACCGCAAAGGTGTTTAGCCCAGGGCCGTAGCAACGGTCCGCACAGGCCAGTGCCACAGCCCGCATCAGCGATGACCAATTCAGCACCGGGCGTCGGGTAATCACGTCGCAGTGCGTCGCAGACAAGCGCGGGGGCGTGGTACTCGAGTCGTGCGAGCTGGGCATCAAATGAGTCGGCGAACCGGTCGAACAAAGTCTCGACGTACGCGTCGCTGGCACGCGCAGGCTTTTCGTGGTCAACCAGCAACGCCGATAGGTGATGCGTTACGACCGGGTTGTCCGGATCCTCCGACAACCACTGCTGGTAGTAGGTCACCGCCTCGTCCATCCGGCCGAGATGTACAAGTGCCCGCGCGACACTCTCGCGCGCCGCATGTTCGGGCGCGATGGTTATGGCGCGCGCACAGGCAATTGTGCCCTCTTCAATCCGGTTCAATGCATAGAGCGACTGAGCGAGGTTGTACCAGGCATGCGCAAAATCGGGCCGCAGTTGTGTTGCTCTCTGAAAGTGGTGAGCCGCCTCACTTTTCCTGCCATCTTTGGCGTGCATCCGTCCGAGGTTGTTGTGCGCATCCGCCCCCGCTGGAGCATCACCTGCCAACTCGACGCTTCGCTCATAGGCTGCGATCGTCTCATCAATCCGACCGAGTTTGGCGAGGGCATTGCCGAGATCATTCCAGCGCCCAGGCTCATCTGGCACAAGTTCAATTGCTCGCTGCAGCAATGGCAACGCCTCCGCAGGTCGGTCCTGCGCTGCCCGGAGCGCGCCCATCAAATGCAGCGCACCGGGCTGATCCGGGGCCGCAGAAAGCATCTTCGCCAAAAGATGCTCAGCTTCCGGCCAGCGTCCACTGCCTAGCAATCCGCGCGCCAAGTTCACTGCATCGTCGAATGTCACCTTTACGGGATGGGACCTGTGAGGCGTTACCTTCGACTTCCTTTTTTTATTGGAAGATTTGCGCATCGCAACTCGGCGTCATGTTCAATTCGTCATTGGTGCGGATCAGATTGGCAGTTCGTCATTTACTTGCCATTTACGAACCAACTGGATAGCTGTGGCCCTCCCAAATCGTCGCGTGACAAACGCTTCCTCGCTGCCTCAGCCGAAAACGTACTCGAAATCTCCATTTGCAACCCCTAGCGCAATACTTTGCAACTGTTTGCCTTCGATGGTGCGCTTCAGGTACTCCTCCGAAAGTCTGGGCAGAATGGTGTTGGTTAGAATCGCGTCGATCATCCGGCCACCGCTTTCAATCTCGGTGCACCTTGATGCGATGAGTTTGACGACATCGTCGCTGTAACTGAATTCCGATTTGTGGTTCTCCGAAATGCGCTTCTTGATACGGCCCAGTTGAAGACGAATGATGTTTCCCAGCATTTCGTCACTAAGCGGAAAGTACGGAATGACCTGAAGCCGGCCGAGCAACGCCGCCGGAAAGACTTTCAGTAGCGGCTCTCGAAGTGCTTTGGCGATCGCTTCCGGTTCCGGCATCAACTCTGGATCGCGGGTCATGTTCATGACCAGATCACTACCAGCGTTACTCGTCAGTATGATGACAGTGTTTTTGAAATCAATCATTCGGCCTTCGCCGTCTTCCATCACGCCCTTATCAAAGACCTGGAAGAAAATTTCGTGTACATCGGTATGCGCTTTTTCCACCTCGTCCAGCAGCACGACGCTATACGGTTTTCGACGCACCGCTTCAGTCAGAACGCCACCTTCACCATAGCCCACATACCCAGGTGGCGCCCCTTTCAAGGTCGAGACGGTGTGGGCCTCCTGAAACTCGCTCATGTTGATGGTGATCATGTTCTGCTCACCGCCGTAAAGTTGCTCGGCAAGCGTCAATGCTGTTTCGGTCTTACCCACCCCGGACGGACCAACCAGCATGAACACGCCGATCGGCTTATTCGGATTGTCGAGCTTGGCGCGGCTGGTTTGTATGCGTTTTGCAATCATCTCCAGGCCGTGCCGCTGGCCAATCACGCGCTGGTTCAGCGTATCAGCAATTTTGAGAATTGCCTCGACTTCGTTTTTGACCATGCGACCAACGGGAATGCCGGTCCAATCCGCAACAACAGACGCAACAGCCTGTGCGTCGACAGCAGGCAGGATGAGTGGTGCCTCACCCTGCATCGCGGACAGCTTGCCTTGCAGCTCTCCCAAGTCCTTGAGCATTGCAGCTCTAGCGTCATCCGCCAGCGGCACTGCGGTATCGACTTTACCGTCGCCGCTACCGCGCAACTTGCCGCGAAGATCCAGTATCTGGTCGACAAGCAGCTTTTCTTCTTTCCAGCGTGCGTCCAGTTTCGCCAAATTCTCTGCAGCAGCAGTACGTTTAGCAGATGCTTCGGCATGACGATCGCCAATCGCGATGCCTACTGCGGCTTCGCGTTCGATGATCCCAAGTTCGACGTCAAGCATCTCGATGCGACGCAATGTGTCTTCCACTTCAGGCGGGGTTGCGTGTTGGCTAACCGCTACCCGCGCGCAACTTGTATCCAGCAGGCTCACCGCCTTGTCGGGAAGTTGTCGCGCAGGAATATAGCGATGCGACAGGTTAACGGCAGCAGCAATTGCCTCATCCAGCAGCAGGACTTTGTGGTGTTTTTCGAGCACCGTCGCAACACCGCGAAGCATTGCGACAGCCTTTGCCTCGTCAGGCTCCGGCACCTGCACAACCTGGAAGCGTCGGGTCAATGCGGGGTCCTTCTCGATGTACTTCTTGTACTCAGCCCAAGTGGTGGCACCAATGGTGCGCAGCGTACCTCTCGCCAATGCAGGTTTGAGCAGATTCGCTGCGTCGCCAGTGCCAGCCGCACCGCCGGCACCTACAAGCGTATGTACCTCGTCCACGAAAAGGATGATCGGCTTCGGACTGGCCTGTACTTCGTCAATAACCTGGCGCAATCGCTGTTCGAACTCCCCTTTCATGCTTGCGCCAGCTTGCAGCAGGCCAATATCGAGCGTCAACAACGATACTTCTTTCAGCTGTGGTGGCACGTCACCCTTGGCAAGGCGCAAAGCGAAGCCTTCGACCACCGCCGTTTTCCCGACACCAGCTTCACCGGTCAGAATCGGGTTGTTTTGACGCCGGCGCATGAGAATGTCAACGATTTGCCGGATTTCTTCGTCACGTCCGGTCACGGGATCCAGCTCGCCATTGCGAGCTTTTTCTGTCAGATCGACGGCGTACTTCTTGAGCGCTTCCTGCTTGCCCATTTGTGCAGGCGCCATCGCGCCGCTCGCCTCGCCGGGCTCACCGCCGATGCCGCTGCCATCACTGGCAGTCAGGGTCTCTTCCGGTGACCCCTTTACGATGTCCCCAAGTTTTTCTGACAGTGCATCAATGCCGAGTTTTTCGAATTCCTTCGAAATCCCGTACAGGATGTTGCGCAACCCCATGGTCTTGACCAAACCCACAAGGATGTAGGCGCTTCGAACCTGTGAGTCACCATACTTTAAGGTGCCATACACCCAGGCGCGCTCGACTGCATTCTCGATGTGCTCTGACAAGTCAGAGATAGCGGTAGCGCCGCGCGGAAGCCTGTCCAGCGAACGAGTCAGGTCTGCGGCCAGTTTTGCCGCATCCAGATCGAAATGCCGAATGATCCGGTGAAGGTCACTATCATTTGTGTTGAGAATTTGATGTATCCAGTGCACCAACTCAACGTAAGGATTCCCGCGCAATTTGCAGAAGACAGTTGCACCTTCAATTGCCTTGTAAAGCAATGGGTTGAGTTTTCCAAAAAGAGCTGTACGGCTGATCTCTGACATCACAATCTCCCCAAGATATTTGTTCGGCCGGTCAGCCGTTACACCAATTTGCTTTCACTGAGACGCTCCATGTCCAGCACCAGATCATCGGCATCACGCGCGCGCGCCCCAGCAGGAACGCCCAACCAGCTGGTCCATCCGAGTTGCCCCTGGCTACCAAGCGTGGTTGCCGGCACTTCATGACGATTAAGGATGAGGCGTACATCCCACGCGATCTCGACGCCAATGTAGTTTCTAACCCAGTCGCGTACCTGCACGAAACGATCACGTGTCGGCAAGAAACGTTCAAATTGAAGCAATCCCATGACCCCGAGCACAAGACGAAACTTGTACTGAACATCCGGAACGCTCTGACCGCAGATAGCGCCTAGCCCAAGTCTGGAAGCGTTGGCACCAATCTCAAGTTCACCAGTGCTCGCTGTACCAGCTATGGCCACGCCACCCAGGCGCGTACAGTCCTGTGGGGCAAGCCGAAGCCATTGGTGACAATACTCTTGAATAGCGACGGGCACTCCCAATAGCGCAGATAAAGCGCGAACGAGCCCCTCCGGATTTCTGGTCATGCGTGCCAGATGACCAGCATGATGAAGCTTCAGATAGTCCGGAACACTGTCGCGCCCACGCAGAGACGCTTGCCCAAGGCCAATCAGACTGGACACATAGCGACTAAATGAATCACGCTCAGGACGATCAAGACTCAATGCAGGTTGACAGTCCGCCCATGCACGATAGAACAACAAGATGAAACGATGCTGGAACATGTCACAGAACCGCATCAATGTGTCATCTTTGTGATGCAGCATGCGTTCGTGCACGTACTCGGACAAGTGCTGTGGCATAGGTCCGTTAGGACCGAACAGACCGAAGTGATAGACGGTCAATCTGCCGATACCATGAACGGCAACTCCCGGCCTGTACGTGTACAACGTCGACGGCGCAAATACTAGAGATGGATGCTGGCTTAAGCGAATGGGTTCATCGCGAGGTCGACTGGCACGCCCCAACGCAGTGGCGCCAGGAATCGCTGCATCAACACGGCGCAGCGTGTAATAGAAATCGAATTGTGGTGCGGCAGCAGTCAGGGCATCGAATAGCGGCGTCAGCCCCGATGGTAGGACAAGCTCCGCACTGATTTTGGGTAGTCTTGCAGTCATACTGTCGGGCGCCGGCCCAAACGCGCCGGCCAACTTGCGATATGACCACGCTGATTGCTGCGCAGTGCAAGCTCGGTGAATGTATTGATACTCGCGTGGCGAGCGAAGAACTGTTCAAGAACTGCGCCAAGAGCCCAGGGGCTTGTGCCAGACAACGGCAATTCGTCAAGCTCCAAATCCAGATTGACACCACGTCCAAATACGATCGGACCACGGCCGGGTACACGTCGATCAACACGGCTTACCTTCAGTTTTTGTACCGAATCAATCTGCGACGAGGCGGCAGGTCCACCAAGCCTTGCATAAAGGCCAAGCAACTCACGCAGGGCGGCGGCTCCCTCGTCCGCAGAGCTGTCAGTCAGCGTTAGATAGTTCAGGCTAAGGTGAGAAATGAGACGCCAGGTAATTTCACGCTCGGCAAGCCCCGGTACTGGTCGACTGGGCCCGGCAACAAAACGGATTGATTGAACTGGCGCAGACGTCATCAATGTCAAATCGGTCTGGGCGTTCCCGATGGGAGTCAACAACGACAGGTCGCGATTTGTGCACAGCGCTTCAACCGTGAGCTGACGCAAGTCATCCGAGAATGGGGCTTCGTTGACATCAACGAGCGACAAAAAACACTCACTGCCGATGTACCCGGTTCTAGGGCCATGGTTACGTGCCCGGTCCGAGAGTAGTCGCGGCTCCCGACGCACCGAGAAAAAAGCACCCCAGCCACGTCGATCAGTGTCTGCCGCAGCATAAAACGGCTGAAACACAATTTCTCTATCAGAGTCTGCGCGGTGACCAGTGACCTTGGTAATGCTATGAATTTCGAAGTCGAGCGGCCGGGTACGGTCAATAACCGCGTGATATTCAAATCGATTGGTTGTTACCGGAATCCGGTCTGATGTGCGAGGAAAGAGGTTGACCACTGGCACGCAGTGAAGAGCGAACATCCCCGCGTCGACTACTGATTCAAGCGTCACATTACTGGTTCGCAGCAGAATGACGACTTCAAAGCGACTTCCCGACAGACGACGTAACGCCTGCTGCAATCCGTTGAGCGAGAAGAAGCGAAAGCGATCGGGAAAAGCAAAATACTCGTGTAGCAGACGGTATCCATCGAATGCTCGCGAGTGCACGGGAAGGATAGCTTGTTCGCTTGCGAATCCATCGGGACTCAGCGCTTCAGCGGGCAGGACGGTGAGATCCCGCGTAGGCAACGTGCCGCGATGTACGGCCACACCGAGAGCCTGCGTATGAATCAACTCCTGCAGCTTTGACGCGTACTCGGGAACCCCTGCCAGAAATATCGGCAAGGAGTCCAATTTCAGCGCCGAGACGTCAACCTGACCAGTTGTATCAAAAGTCAGGCGCAGGGCACCACGTACGGGTGCCCCCCACTTGTAACTTGCTATTGGCAGATCTGGAGGCGCCCCCGTCAATTTCGCTTCAACAAGCTTCAACGGCCACAGCGTCACTGCGTGAGCGGTCCGAAATTCGCATGCGGTCTGCTCATGGGTCGGCAGTCTTGCCCGCATTCGAGCATCCCGCGCAAGATGGAATCCTTCGGGTGATCCACCTTCAGATTGCGAGGGTTCAATATGAGCCACAGCCATCGCGGGGGTCGGCGACAGATACCCGGGATAAATGAGATCCAGCAGACGCTGCGAGAATCTCGGAAACTCCGCGTCCATCTTGAGCTGAATCCGCGCTGACATGAACGCGAAGCCCTCAAGCAGACGCTCGACATAAGGGTCTGCGACCTCAATGCCGCGCATGCCCAGGCGGGACGCAACTTTTGGAAATTGCTCCGCGAATTCTGCGCCATGCTCGCGCACATAAGCTAGTTCGCGGTTGTAGTAGTCGAGCAGTCGTGGGTCCATGTCAATTCTTGCCAGAACTCAGCTGGTCGGAAAGCGTAACTTCGCTGGTCTCAAGGTCTACTGCCGATCTCAGCAATAGCTCGATAGGCAATGGCGTCGACCACAGCTGTCCCCGTATTTCGAACTGCAACAGATTGTGATGCCCAAGCGGATCGGTGGGCGCGATCGCTGTCACACGCAAAGATTCAGGGAGGATTCTCGGTTCAAAAACAAGAATCGCATCGTGTATTTCACGTTCAAGTTCACGCCAGTCAACGGTCGAGAAATTTTTTCCTGACAGCACCGGAATACCAAAATTGGCAACCGACCGACGTACCTCCGGATAGTCTGCCAACTCATCGCTTGTGTTGGCATTTGTCGTGTTCAGGAGCCAGACCAAATCCCTTAGGACCGTGCGCTTGAGTCGATTTTTGGACACGACTGATTGCTCTAACGTTTCTTGCCTCGCGCCTGGTTCGTCATCGGTTAGTCGATCAAGCAATGCGGGCTGCAGCCGATCTCCCTGAGATCTGAGAACTGTTCTGTCATCAACCGCCACAGTTAAACCGTTTGCTCAGCAAGTTTGGCAAATTCAGGCGTGTCTACAAAGGTGACGCTTCTCGTGTCGAGAATGGGATGCTCTCCCACATCGCTTACCCAGAGCCTCTGCCCGAGCCCGTGCCAAACATCATTTCCGCGGTCCAGCCACAGCGTCTGTCGCGACTGCTTAAGTGCATCTGCGGACGCGCTGATGTCGTTTTCACTGCCCGGATATCGGCTTGGTATCAGCGCCGGTACCCGGCCTTCGTTTGGTAGCAGTATCTCCGCAGGAGACCACACAAGGTCGCGAAGGTCAGCTGGCGTCTCAAGTCGGAGTGCATTGCATGATGAGAACGGCAACCAATAGTACTGTCCATTCGCGATCACCTCGCAGACCGGACCCAATCTAGAATCTGCATCGGCAATCCACTCGCACTGACTATCGTCGACGCGACAGGCGCGCGGCTCGGCCTTGTCAAGCGCTGTTCGCCGCAGTTCGGCTGCTGCCTCTGGAGAACCCGTTGCCTCCAGCTTAAGTGCCTCAATTAGTAAACCTATCCAGTCAGGCGGTTGCCCCATGACCTGCGGAGTACGCTTGCCAGCAAACACCTCAGCCCGAAACAGCTCACTGCGGATAGCCTCACGATAGGTCTGCGCCATTGCCAGCGCTTTGGAGTCGAGTTGTGCGCAGAGCTGTAGTTGCGCCAACGCCCGTTGCCATTTGCCCATGACGCACAACAGTTGGAACAAATGTATCCTGAGTTTTGCGTTACTAGCGTCCGCCTTTATCCGAGTCTGCAACTCTGAAAGTTGCTCGTCAAGGCTGGGAGGCGCGGTAGTTGTCATGAGCACACTCTCTGAAAAACAAAGGGCGCACGGAGCAGAGCTGCCCACGTGCGCTAGGTCGCCATTGATAAACCAGCAGCGTTCGGCATGCACTAGCACGCCGAAAGACGCCAACTACATCTTGACGTTGCCCTTGTTGTCCCAGCCGCCGGTAGTGGTAGCCCCTTTGCCGCCTTTGTCCGTCTGCTCGGAGTATTCGACCTTGATTTTCGAGAACGAAAAAGAGTACTGCCCTGTCGGGATAGCACCGCCAGCCGAATCGCCCATTTGCCACGATGACATCAATACATCGTCCATTGTGACTTTCAGAAACTCAACCTGATCGCCGCCCACCTTGCACTGAGACAGCTCTACCTTGCCGATGTGCTTGCCGCTCGCCAAGAACTGAAACAACACGGGAGACGCCTTGTCGAGCTTGGAGACAAAGTGAAAGTCCTGCATCTGAACTTTGCCAGCACCGCCACCGCCACCATGCCCCATCGTGGACATTTGGCTCGCACCGAAACTGTACGAGTCAATCTCGATCCAGTCTTTGTGTTTGCTGTCTTTTGATTCGCCTGGGGCACCTTCTACCTTCAGGTACATGTCATTTGCCATAGTATTCTCCGTAAGTAAGTTGAAATGAACACCGCCGAGTTACACACGATCTCAAATACCCGGCCTACTTAATAAGACGCAACGCATATGCGAAGAGCGTCATCACATCATTCAATTAATGTCACTTGGCCGTCTGCGCTTTGGCGGACGGGAGTTTCGAGACCAAACGCAACGACACGGTCAAACCCTCAAGTTGGTAGTGCGGTCGGAGGAAGAACTTGGAGGTGTAGTAGCCTGGGTTCCCTTCAACCTCTTCAACCGTCACCTCGGCAGCGGCAAGTGGTTTCCGCGCTTTAGTTTCCTGCGTCGAGGACTCTGGACTGCCGTCAACATAATTCAATATCCACGAATTGAGCCACTTCTCCATATCCTCGCGCTCGCGGAACGATCCGATCTTGTCACGCACAATGCACTTCAAGTAGTGAGCGAAACGGCAGCACGCGAACATGTATGGGAGCCTGGCCGCGAGGTTGGCGTTCGCAGTAGCGTCGGAATCGTAATACTCAGAAGGCTTGTTCAGTGACTGCGCCCCGATAAAGGCTGCAAGATCGCTATTCTTGCGATGAACAAGTGGCATGAAGCCATTTTTGGCAAGCTCAGCCTCTCGACGGTCACTAATCGCGATTTCCGTTGGACATTTCATGTCAACACCACCATCATCAGTCGGGAACGTGTGAGCAGGTAGGTCGGTAACGATACCGCCGGACTCAATGCCGCGAATGGACGTACACCAACCGTACTCCTTGAAGGAGCGGTTAATGTTGGTGGCCATTGCATACGCGGAGTTGCACCAGGTGTACTTTGTATGAGACCCGCCTTCGGTATCTTCCTCAAATGCAAACTCGTCGACTGGGTTAGTCTTTGCGCCATACGGCAAACGTGACAGGAATCGCGGCATCGCCAAGCCGATGTACTTCGAGTCATCAGATTCGCGCAAACCTCGCCACGCAGCGTACTCGGTGTTACTGAAGATTTTTGTCAGATCCCGTGGATTCGACAATTCTTGCCACGACGTCATTTGCATGAGTGTCGGCGCAGCCCCTGAAATAAACGGAGCGTGCGCCGCAGCGGCAACTCGCCCCATTTCGCCTAACAACTCAACATCAGGTGCGCTATGGTCAAAGTGGTAATCGCCAACGATGCACCCATACGGTTCGCCGCCAAATTGACCATACTCCTCTTCGTACAGTTTCTTGAAGATTGGGCTTTGATCCCATCCTGTTCCTTTGTATCTGCGCATAGTCTTGCGCAAATCGTTCTTGGAAATGTTCAAGACGCGAATCTTCAGCATCTCGTCCGGGTCGGAGTTGTCAACCAGATATTTCAGACCCCGCCACGACCCCTCCAGCTTCTGAAATTCCTCATGATGGAGGATGAGATTCATTTGCTCAGAAAGCTTCTTGTCCAGCGCAGCAATCAGCGACTCAATCGTGCGATAGGCATCGGTAGAGATCGTGTTCGAGTGCGCCAACGCCTGCTGTGCGAGCGTCTGTACGGCTGACTCGATTGCCCCTCGGGCCTCGTCCGTCTTTGGCCGGAACTCCTTATTGAGGAGCGATGCAAACTCATTGCCCTGAAACTCGACTTGTCCGATTGCCGAGCTGCTTTTTGCTTCAGTTGCCATGATCTATCGTCCTTCTTTGTTTAGGTTTGGGGCTTGGCGTCTGGGTTAGGCGCCGACGAGAGCGAGCTAAGCAGCGCGGGATCTTGCAGGACCTTGGACAAAAGCTCCTCCGCGCCCGACTTTCCGTCCATATAGGACAGGAGGTTGTGAAGTTGAGTCCTAGCCTCCAGCAACTGATTGAGTGCTCCGACTTTTTTTGCCACTGCGGCCGGCGAGAAATCATCCATATTCTCAAAGCTAACGTCTACTGACATATAGCCTTCCCCAGTCAGTGTGTTAGGCACCGTAAACGCCACGCGAGGCTTAATGGCTTTCATTCGTGCGTCAAAATTGTCGAAGTCGATTTCAGTAAATTTGCGATCGGCGATATCCGGCAACGGCTCCTCTGACTTGCCCGAAAGGTCTGCCATTACTCCCATCACAAAGGGAATTTGTACCTTCTTCTCGGACCCATAGACCTCCACGTCATACTCAATTTGCACGCGCGGCGCACGATTTTTGGCGATCCACTTTTGCCCACTCTTTTTTGCTGACATGGTGCTAGTCTCCTTTAAATGAAAATGTGACTACTAATGGGAACAACTTGGCGTCCAATCAAGACTGTTCTTGCTGGGTGCCTGTGAGCATTTCCAGATGAGACATCGAATCGGGCGAAAGCTCTCGCATGATGTCCAGAAAATTCAAATTCAACATGCGCTGGGCGCGACGCGCAAAAAGTGACGCCGGGTTACTGGGTTCGTGTCGCTCAAGATATTCGCATACACGATCAAGCGCACGGCGTGCGTCATCGCGTGATTGAATAACACCAACCCCGGCAACTCCCCGAACTGATCCGCCCACAGCGTCCAAGCCCGAACCGTCGGAATTGACTTCATCAATCCCGCCAACATCATCTTCAGCGCCACGCGCACGCTCGATGCCACCACTAACCATTCGGGTAACTGAAACAATGGCATCCAGATCAGGTTGGTCAACAGACGATACTTTGTCGTCAAGGATCGCTTGAAGACGCTCGAGGTCATCCCGTATTTTCAGGAATGCGGCTATTGCGGTTGAATCCGAATTCAGAGCATCACCCAGCGCAGACAACAACTGTGCCTCAGAGTATTGCGCTTCTGGCGCTTTGCCAAAGGTCAGCTCTGCGTCACGAACCGTAACAGTGATCGGTTGCGTGACAAGACGTGACGCTCGCAACGCACGTAACAGCCCATAACCATCGCCATCAGCCAGCGAAGCCAGTGCATTCATTCGCATGAACGGGTCAGACTCGCCGTCAACATCAACGAGCGGGTGCACCTGATCCCAGTATTGTTCGCAAAGGCTGACCAACAGATTCAAACCAGCCGCATAGCCCTCTATTCCAGCCAAATAAGTATTGGCTAGTGCGAGTTGTGCCCCAACTCTTAGGTCTTTTGTCTTGCTGAATAGCGACTGGGCAAGGCGGTCCACCTCACGCCAATCCGGCTCCACTGCGGGAATGACGGTCTCACCAAACTGCTGTTCGGGTTTGCCTGTCGCCGCCTGCGATAGCGCAAGAAAATCAGCGTCATATTCGCAGTCCGCACCACAGGGCGAACCCTCATCCAGAGCTTGCGTCAAATGACTAAAGTCGATCAATGTCTTCCCCACAAAAACACAGGATTGTCTTCTGGCAACTCACCATTGCAGCAGTCGCGCGTTACCAGACCAAGACTACACCCACGCGCTGGTCATTGACAAGGGTGCCGTAACCTGCTGTAACGGAGTCCACAGGTATGTGCCGCGCTACGTGCCTTGTTTAGAGACGCAAAGACAACACGATTTGCGACATTAATCAGTACATTATCTGCAGTGCTCAGGCGATGACGGGGCGAACCGTACGCTCTGCGTCGTCATCGATCGCCCCCGTCGTGGAGACCGCCAGTTGGTGGCAGCGCACCAACACGGCACTGAAGTTATCATGGCCGGGCGCCATGCGACCGCGAACCGCCGCCACCAGGTGGTCGCGCCACGCGGCGACATCATCACTGATTGCGTGAAGTCTGCATAACGTTGCCTCGTCGACCAGCTCCCACACACCATCGCTGCATAGCAACACGCCGTCCCCGTCGACGAGATCAATGGATTCAGCACTCACAAAGGGCTCTACTGCCTCGTCGTTAGCCCCCAGCGAAGCGTAAAGCACATTTCGCTTGGGGTGTGCCCGAAGTTTTTCTGCCGGGTATAGCCCCGCATCAATAAAGCGTTGCACGAGGCTGTGATCGTATGACTGCGCAATGACAGTCCCGCCTCGGAAGACATAGCACCTCGAATCCCCCAGATTGCCGATGAGCGCGTGCCGCTGTCGATAATCGACGAGGAGAGCGACGAATGTGCAGGCCATGCGTGACAAGCGGGTTTCTTCTCCCTGTTTCTGCCTGACAGCATGATCCGCACTGGTCATGCAGCGCTTTAACGTCTCGGGGCTATAGGCGGGCAACCGCATAAATTCCGTGCGCGCAGCGGTTATCGCCGTACGCGCAGCGACATCCCCTCCCCCCTGTCCACCTGCGCCATCCGCCAGCATAAACAGGCGTACAGCACCGAATGCGTCGCTTTCTCCAACGGCATCCTCGTTGTAGTCGCGCCCCCCCTCGTGGGAAAAGCTCGCAGAATCTAGTCGCAAGTCGCCCGCGCTTATCATGCTCGTCCCTCCCCCGATGCGGGCGAATCGCCCTTGATACGCGCAGTCTCGCGCTCGTATGCCTGAACAAAAGCTCGTCCGAAAATGCTTTGGAAATCGTCCTCTGCCTCGCGACGAATCTGCAGGTATCGCTCAAGGTACATGTCCCACAGTTTTGCCTTTCGTGCAGACGGTACCAACGACTCAAGAACGGATCCTCGGGCAAGCTTGTCACCAAGCACAGCCGGATCAAATTTGCCCAGTACCTCGGTCAAAGCAGCACGAGTCCCGGCGATAACGCCTACCTCATGGGCACGAAGATCTTCGAACGCATCACGCATGGCCACATCGGCGCGCATAAACCCGGGCATCTTCTTCCCAAGTAGTTGCAACAAGGCAGCATCAGCGTTTGGCAAGAACTTTAGCGGGTTGTTGGCCTGGACAGAAATAATGGTGACGCTCGCTTGAACCTCTCGCTTGGTGGCCGCGCGAGCCGCCAACATATCAACTGC
>CAYMSY010000018.1:0-19242 GCA_964393195.1 uncultured Alcaligenaceae bacterium
GCATCTTTCGCGGAGCGCAGTTCCTCGATGAAGATCGCATCGGCACGACGCAGCAGGTCGGCCGCAGGACGCGTTACTTCACCCAGAATGCGTACGCCGAGGCCTGGACCGGGGAATGGATGGCGGTAGACCATTTCGCGCGGCAGACCAAGCGCGACACCCAGCTCGCGAACTTCGTCCTTGAACAGTTCGCGCAGCGGCTCCAGCAGTTTCAGGTTCAACGTTTCCGGCAGGCCGCCCACGTTGTGATGCGATTTGATCGTATTGGCCTTTTTTGTTTTGGCGCCCGCACTCTCGATCACGTCAGGGTAAATCGTCCCTTGTGCGAGCCATTTCGCCGCAGGCAGTTTTTTCGCTTCGGCCTGAAACACTTCGACAAATTCACGGCCGATGATCTTGCGTTTCTGCTCGGGATCGGCAACGCCCTTCAGGTCGCCAAGGAATTTCTCGCTGGCATCAACGGCAATGACCTTCACGCCGAGATTGCGTGCGAACATATCCATCACCATCTCGCCTTCGTTCAGGCGGAGCAGGCCGTGGTCGACGAATACGCAGGTGAGCTGTTTGCCAATCGCGCGATGTATCAGTGCGGCGGCGACGCTTGAATCAACGCCGCCGGAGAGCCCGAGAATCACCTCGTCGGTACCTACCTGCTCGCGAATGCGCGCAACCGCCGTCTCGATGTAATTCGGCATCGTCCATGTCGGCTGTGCAGCGCAGATGTCGAGCACGAACCGTGACAGGATCGCCTTGCCCTGTTTCGTATGCGTCACTTCCGGATGAAATTGAACGGCGTAGAACTTGCGCGCCTCGTCGGCGATACCCGCGACCGGGCAACTCGGCGTGGACGCCATGAGTTTGAAGCCCGGCGGCATTTCGGTCACCTTGTCACCATGACTCATCCACACATGCAACATGCCGTGGCCTTCGGCCGTGCGGACGTCTTCGATGCCTTCAAACAGTTTCGTGTGGCCGCGCGCGCGGACGTCGGCGTGACCAAACTCGCGATGGTCGCTCGCCTCCACTTTGCCGCCGAGCTGGACCGTCATCGTGAACATGCCGTAGCAGATGCCCAGCACCGGGACGCCCTGTGTGTAAACGGCAGCGGGCGCACGCAGATCGTGCGCCTCGTACGTGCTCGCATGACTGCCCGACAGGATGATGCCTTCCGGGTTGTACTCACGAATGAAATCATCGCTGACGTCGTTCGGATGAAGCTCGCAATACACGCCCATCTCACGCACCCGGCGTGCGATGAGCTGGGTGACCTGGGAACCGAAATCGAGAATGAGAATGCCGCGTGCCATATGCGTTGAATGCGTGAGATTTTTTGAAGCGGAATACCGGGGCCTGAAACACAAAGGGGCCGCAAGGCCCCTCGTGTTTGGCTGACTATTTCTTGGCGGGAGGTTGCGCCGCGCCGGTCGCCGGCGCAGCGGCCGGAGCTGCTTTCTGCGGTTCCGGCAGCTTGAGGCCTTCCTTCTTGAGCGCAGCCTCAATACGCTGGTCAACGTCGCCCGACAACGATTCCGCCCACTTCATGGCGGTCTGGAACGTTTCGGCATTCACCTTGGCCTGGCTCGCCAGCAGCTTCTTGCCAACCGGGCCTTGATAGAACTTCAGCAGGTCCGAGATTTCCGCGGCGGTGAATTGATTGTGATAGACCAGCGACACCTGTTCGATGAGTCCGCCACCACCGTCTATCTTCGCGGTCAAAGCCGCGAGAAAAGCATCGCGTGCGATGGTGAATCCCTTGTCGGGAAACTTCGGGTCGAGCTGTTTGACGCCGGGGACCCAGCTTTGCACGGTGTTGTTGGCAATCTGCTCGGGGATGGCCTTGATGCCAGTCAGTTCAAGCAGTGTCTTGATTTGTGCACGCTTGGCCGCGGTCAGCTCATCGGCATGGACTGTCGCGGACGCCATTGCAAGGACAGCCGTCGCCAGAAGGAGGATTTTTTTCATCATGTGTTCTTAATCTGCGTGGTAGTTAGGTGCTTCTTTGGTGATCTGCACGTCGTGAACGTGTGATTCACGAATACCGGCACCAGTAATCTGTACGAACTCGGCGCGCTCGTGAAGTTCCGCAATCGTCGCGCAACCGCAATAGCCCATGCCGGAACGGATGCCACCTTCAAGCTGGTGCACCACCGAGCCGACCGGTCCTTTGTATGGAACGCGCCCCTCGATGCCTTCCGGCACAAGTTTCTCGGCGTTGTTCTCGGCATCCTGAAAATAGCGGTCACGGGAACCGGCTTCCATCGCGGCCAGCGAACCCATGCCGCGATACGACTTGTAGGAGCGTCCCTGGTAGAGCACAACTTCGCCCGGCGCCTCCTCGGTGCCCGCAAAGAGGCCCCCGAGCATTACGCAATCGGCACCGACTGCCAGCGCCTTGATAATGTCTCCGGAATAACGGATACCGCCATCGGCAATGATGCCGACACCGGCATTGTGAATGGCATTGGCGACGAAATCGACGGCAGTGATCTGTGGCACACCGACGCCAGCGACCATGCGCGTTGTGCAAATGGAGCCGGGTCCAATGCCGACCTTGACCGCGTCGGCACCAGCATCCACCAGCGCTTTGGCGGCGTCCGCACTCGCGATATTGCCGCCAATCACCTGCGCCTTGGGATGGGTCTTCTTGACCCAGCTTACGCGATCCAGCACGCCACGCGAATGTCCGTGCGCCGTGTCGACCACAATGAAGTCAGCGCCTGCCGCGAGCAGCAGCTCAACGCGCTCCTCCGTCCCCTCGCCCACGCCAACGGCGGCACCGACACGCAGGCGCCCCTGATCGTCCTTGCACGCGTTGGGATGTTCGGTGGACTTGAGAATGTCCTTCACGGTAATCAGGCCGCGAAGCTCGAACGCGTCATTTACAACCAGTACGCGCTCCAGTCTGTGTTTGTGCATGAGCGTCTTGGCTTCGTCAACGCTCGCGCCTTCCTTGACGGTAACGAGGCGATCGGCTGGCGTCATGATGGATGTGACCGGCTGATCGAGGTTGGCCTCGAAACGCAAATCGCGGTTGGTGACGATGCCGATCAGGCGCTTGCCCTGCAGCACCGGCACACCGGAAATCTTGTTGTCCGTTGTGATCGCCACCACGTCCCGGACTGACGCATCAGGTGAGACCGTGATGGGGTCCTTGAGCACGCCGGATTCAAAACGCTTGACGCGCGAAACTTCGCGCGCCTGGTCTTTGGCAGGGAGATTTTTGTGGATCACGCCGACGCCTCCCGCCTGGGCCATTGCGATAGCCAAGCGTGACTCTGTGACAGTGTCCATCGGCGCAGACAGGATTGGCAAACGCAAACTGACGTGCCGCGTAAGGCGGGTGCTCAGGTCAACGTCGCGAGGGAGGATTTCGGAATATCCGGGGACGAGCAGAACGTCGTCAAAGGTGAGGGCTTTGGCGCGAATGCGCATTTGAAATTCCCAAAAACCGTATTCTACTCACTGCCGGGGCAACGCTACTGCGTGCCCCGTCCGCCGTTAACTCTGCTTCGGCTCGCCTGCTTTGTCCGTTTTCTCTGGAATCGCACCCTTCTTGATTTCTACCTTGATGCGCTCTTTCAGAGCGCCCAGGTACGCGTTGGTCAGATCGGCCCCGCCTTGCCCGGCCAAACGCTGGCCCAGCGATTTGAGCTTGTCCGCCGCTGCGGCTTCCGGCTCGACGACCTTCACGACTTTGGCGATGGTGTAACCACCCGCATCATTACTGCCACCAACGACTACCGGCCCCTTGCTGACATCTGCGGCAAAAACCTGCTTGGACAATGACTGGTTCACGTTGGGCAATGGGCTTTGCCTGAGCAGTTTCTGAACCGGACTGAAAGTCAGTCCCGTTTCATTTCCGGACCTGGCTGCTGCAAGCTTTTCTGCGCCAGCCTTCGCTGCCAGTTCGGTAGCCAATCGCCGTTGCAACTGTTGTGCAATCTGGGCCTTCACTTCTTCAAGTGGTCTGACAGTCGATGGTTTGTATTCGATTACTCGCGCCGAGATGAGACTGTTATTGCCCAGATCAATTGCCTCAGAGTTCTTCTTGGCCGCCACATTGGCGGGCGCAAACACCGTCTGCGCAAACTTCTGGTTACCGGCGGCCAGGGCCTGTACCTGCGCGCGAGTTAACCAATCCGTCTTCTTGGGCGTCAGCTTCAGCTCTTCCGCGATTCGGGTGTAACTATCACTCTGTTCATAGACGCGATTCTGAAATTTTTCAGCGCTTTCGTTGAAGAGTTTTCCGGCTTTTTGGGTTTTCAGCTCACTTTCGATTTGCGCGCGGACTTCATCAAGTGCCCGCGTACGTTCAGCCTTGGTGTCGGTCAATCGAATGATGTGATAACCAAAATCTGACTCTACAGGGCCACGTACTTCGCCCACTTTCATCGCGAACACCGCTTCCTCGAACGGTTTCACCATCTGTCCGCGACCGAAAAAGCCGAGATCGCCTCCCTGCGCGGCTGAACCCGGATCCTTTGACTTTTGCTTTGCGAGTTCAGCAAATTTTTCCGCTGTAGCGCCCGTAACCTGCTTGACCAGCGCGTCCGCTTCTGCCTTGGCGGCATCCTTAGACGCGGCTTTCGGCTGCCCCTTGTCGTCCTTTTCAAAACTCAGCAGGATATGGCTGGCGCGGCGTTCTTCCGGCGCGGAAAACTCTTTGGTACGTTTGTCGTATGCTGCTTTGACTTCTTCGGGCGATGTTGTGACGCTCGACTGCAGCGCGGCCTGGCTGAGCTGCAGGTACTCGATTTTGACCTGCTCCGGCGCGCGATACGAATCGGGGCTTTTTTCGTACTCAGCCTTTATCTGTGCATCATCCACCTTAGCCTGCGCGATGAAAGTGTTGACGTCGATGGTTGCGACCTGAATTTCGCGCGCCTGCTCCGTAAGCTTTTGATACAAACCGACCTGCGCCGTACTGGCGAAGTTCGTGCGCGCCAGCACATCCTGCAGCGGCTGTTGGGCGAGATCGCCGCGCAGGCGCTGCTCGTAGCCCAGACGGCTAAGGCCGTTGGCTTTCAACACCTCGTCGTAGCGTGTCTCCGAGAACTTGCCTCCGTCCTGAAAGTCAGGAATTTCGAGAATGGTCTTGCGGAGCTGGTCGTCGGGCGCTGTCAGTTTGAGCTCCTGGCTTGCCACCTGCAGCAACCGCTGGTTGACCACTCCGTCGAGCACTTGCTGGCGAACTTCGGGATTCTCAAACATTGCAGGATCAAAGTTCTTGCCCAGCATGCGCCGCATTTGTTCCTGCTGCGACCGCAGGGCATTTTCGAATTCCTGTGGTGTCACGCCCTGCCCGCCAACCGTCGCGACATCTTTGTCTCCGCTCATATTCCTGACATAGCTGTCGACGCCAACGAACGCGAACGGCAGCACCAGAAGCGCGAGAATAAATTGGACAAGGCGTTTGTTTTTGTGGACGAAATCAAACATGAGCTTCTTTGGATGAGTATTCGGCTATCAGTATGTGTGGCCGAAATGGAACCGAACAAACAAATTGAGGGTATCAACACCCCAGATACAAAAAAGGCGAACTTTCGTTCGCCTTTTTTACGTCATCTTGTTGGCGGAGTGGACGGGACTCGAACCCGCGACCCCCGGCGTGACAGGCCGGTATTCTAACCAACTGAACTACCACTCCCCTGCGACTGCCCCACGCTTTCGCGTAGGTTCGGTCTGGTGGGTGCTGAGGGGATCGAACCCCCGACATTCGCCTTGTAAGGGCGACGCTCTACCAGCTGAGCTAAGCACCCTGTACCCAACCTGCTTATTTTCACTTTGCAAGTCAGCTACTAGTTTCATCAGTCCATCAAATTTGTGATGAACCAGTGAAGCCTGCTAGTTTATCGCATCTTTCAAAGCTTTGCCAGCGCGGAATTTTGGAACCTTGGCAGCCTTGATCTTGATGGCCTGCCCGGTACGGGGATTACGCCCGGTACGGGCGGTGCGCTTGCCTACATAAAAGCTGCCGAAGCCGACGAGCGTTACCACATCGCCCTTCTTCAGCGCCACCGAGATGGCCTTGATCGCTCCGTCGAGTGCGCGTGTTGCGGCAGCCTTCGATACGTCAGCGCTCTTGGCGATGCTCTCGATGAGTTCTGCTTTATTCATCTTTTTTGTCCCCTTTCACCAATGGTTTGGACTTGAACAATATTGCGCTTCGTCAACATCCAGTGAAGGCGTTGCAAAGCGTGGTTTGAAAACGTAGGGCGCGAGTCTACTACGAAACGTCAGCGCATCGACCGGATAGTCATCTCGCTCAGTGCTTGACAACGGCCTCCACCGGGGCCGGTGCATCCTTGGTCCCGGCAATCGGGGCGGCAACTTCGTCAGCAAGAGGCACTGGCGCACGTTCCAGCGCAACGGCCAGTACCTCGTCAATCCACTCGACCGGACGTATCTCAAGAACGTTCTTGACGTTGTCCGGAATGTCGGCGAGGTCCTTGATGTTCTGCTGAGGAATCAGTACCGTCGTCAAGCCACCGCGTTGCGCGGCCAAGAGTTTTTCTTTGAGTCCGCCAATGGGCAGCACCTCTCCGCGCAGTGTTATCTCCCCTGTCATTCCGACGTTGGCACGTACCGGAATACCAGTCAGCGTGGACACAATCGCGGTTGTTATGGCGATACCCGCACTCGGTCCATCTTTGGGAACGGCGCCTTCGGGAAAGTGCAAGTGAAGATCATGTTTTTCATAAAAATCAGCACGAATGCCCAGCATTTTCGCCCTGGCGCGAACTACCGAAACGGCAGCCGCCACAGACTCTTGCATCACATCACCAAGCTTGCCGGTATGGCGAACGGAGCCCTTGCCGGCGAGAGCAACTGCCTCCACGGTCAACAGATCACCGCCAACCTCTGTCCACGCCAGACCGTTGACCTGTCCGACCTGATTGACGCTCTCGGCCATACCGAACGTGAACTTGCGCACCCCGAGATACTCAGAAAGGTTCCCGGCTGTGATAACCGCAGACTTCTGATCCTTGTCAGTAAGAATTTTCTTGATTGTCTTGCGGCAGAGTTTTGAGATCTCACGCTCAAGCGAACGGACACCGGCTTCACGCGTGTAGTAGCGAACAATGTCGCGGATCGCATCTTCGCGCACGTCAATTTCGCCGACCTTGACGCCATTATTCTTGATTTGCTTGGGCAGCAAATACTTCTGCGCTATGTTGACCTTTTCATCTTCCGTATAGCCCGACAATCGAATGATTTCCATTCTGTCGAGCAGGGGAGCCGGCAAATTGAAGCTGTTGGCCGTCGCGACAAACATTACGTCCGACAAGTCGAAATCGACCTCGACATAGTGATCGGAGAATGTGTGATTTTGTTCAGGATCCAGCACTTCAAGTAACGCTGAAGCAGGATCACCACGAAAGTCCTGCCCCATCTTGTCGATCTCATCGAGAAGGAACAGCGGGTTGCGGACTCCGGCCTTTGACAGGTTACTCAACACCTTGCCAGGCAACGAGCCAATGTAGGTTCGGCGGTGCCCCCGGATTTCCGATTCATCGCGCACACCACCCAGCGACATCCGCACGAACTTGCGGTTCGTCGCGCGCGCTATAGACTGCCCCAACGATGTTTTTCCTACGCCGGGAGGGCCGACAAGACAAAGGATCGGAGCCTTGACCTTGTCCACGCGTTGATGCACAGCAAGGTATTCTGTGATGCGCTCCTTAACTTTTTCCAGGCCGTAGTGATCGGCCTCAAGCACCTCTATCGCGCGATTCAGATCCTTGGAGACCTTGCTTTTTTTCTTCCACGGAAGTCCGGCCAGAACGTCCAGGTAATTTCGGACCACCGTGGCCTCGGCCGACATAGGCGACATCATCTTGAGCTTCTTGAGCTCAGCCTCGGCTTTCTCCAGAGCCTCCTTGGTCATGCCAGCGGCTTTGATCTTCTTGGCAAGCTCTTCTATCTCTGCCTGATCTTCGCCCTCGCCAAGCTCTTTCTGGATCGCCTTGACCTGTTCGTTCAGGTAATACTCGCGCTGACTCTTCTCCATTTGTCGCTTGACACGGCCGCGGATGCGTTTTTCAACCTGCAGAATGTCAATCTCAGCCTCGATGAGGCCCATTAGATGTTCAATGCGTTTGGCAACAGAAGGCAACTCCAAAACCTCCTGTTTCTGCTCCAGCTTCAGCGGTAAATGGGCAGCAATGGAATCAGCCAGACGTCCGCCATCATCAATCCCTGACATTGAAGTCAATATTTCAGCCGGGATCTTCTTGTTAAGCTTGACGAACTGGTCAAAATTGGCGAGCAGCGCGCGCCGCAACGCCTCTACCTCTGCAGAACCCTCTTCGCTCGATGCGATCGCATGAGCTTCTCCGGAGAAAAACTCCCCGTTATTGGTCAACGCCGTGAGCAAAGCTCGATGTAACCCCTCGACGAGGACCTTGACGGTGCCATCTGGCAGTTTGAGCATCTGCAACACAGTAGCCACGCATCCCGTGTCGTAGAGGTCCTCCGGTGTGGGATCATCCTTGGCCGCCGATTTCTGCGCAACGAGAAGGACGTGCTTACCGCTCTCCATGGCAACTTCGAGCGCCTTGATGGACTTCGGGCGTCCCACAAAAAGCGGGATGACCATATGCGGAAACACGACTACATCGCGCAATGGCAATAGCGGATACGTCAGCGTTCCGTTGGTTTCTAGACTCGAATCAGACATGGCGAACTTTCATATCATCGTGCGAACCGCGCAAGGCTCATGCGGGTGATGACTCAGGCAACTTTGCTCGGTTCGCTGTAAATCAGAAGTGGACGTGCGTTGGTTTCTACAGTCGTCTCGTCAATGACCACACGCTGGAGGTTACTAATGGACGGTAAGTCGTACATGATGTCGAGAAGCAGCGATTCAACTATTGAACGCAGGCCACGGGCACCGGTACGACGTTTTATTGCGCGACGCGCGATGGCGGCCAAGGCGCTATCACGCACCTCCAGGTCGACATTTTCAAGGCGGAACATCTTCTGGTACTGCTTGATCAATGCGTTCTTAGGGCGCACCAAAATGTCGATAAGGGCAGACTCATTCAATTCATCTAGAGTCGCGACTACCGGCAGTCGCCCCACCAGCTCCGGTATAAGGCCGAACCGAATCAGATCGTCAGGCTCCGTGTCACGCAGTAACGCGCTGATTGTGCTGCGATCGTCTGGCGAGACTACTTCAGCACCAAAACCGATCCCCGTCTTCGCCGACCGCTGGCGGATGATCCGGTCCAGGCCTTCAAACGCACCACCAACAATAAACAGGATGTTGGCTGTATTGACGGTGACAAATTCCTGATTGGGGTGTTTACGTCCACCTTGTGGTGGCACGGATGCGTTTGTGCCTTCGATCAACTTTAGCAGCGCCTGCTGCACCCCTTCACCGGAAACGTCGCGAGTAATCGATGGGTTTTCACCTTTCCTGGAAATTTTATCGATCTCATCAATATAGACAATGCCGCGCTGCGCGCGCTCAACGTCGTACTCGCATGTTTGCAATAACTTCTGAATGATGTTCTCAACGTCCTCGCCAACATAACCCGCTTCGGTCAGGGTTGTTGCGTCGGCAATTACGAAAGGAACATCAAGCAGTCGTGCCAACGTTTGCGCCAGCAAAGTCTTGCCCGAGCCGGTTGGCCCGACCAGCAAAATGTTACTTTTTGCCAGTTCGACGTCATTATCTTTCTGGTTGGCATCAATTCGCTTGAAGTGGTTATAGACCGCTACAGACAGAATTTTCTTCGCGTGTTCTTGACCAATCACGTACTGGTCAAGTTTTTCACGGATTTCGTGCGGAGTAGGTAAATGTTTGGCGCCGCCACGATCGACAGTTTCTGCCTGTACTTCTTCTTTGATGATGTCATTGCACAGGTCAATGCACTCGTCGCAAATGAACACAGACGGGCCCGCGATGAGCTTTCGCACCTCGTGCTGGCTCTTGCCGCAAAAGGAACAATAAAGGAGCTTATCGCTCGTAGACTTCTCGGCCATAAGGTTGTGAAAAACGGCGTGACGAGCACGCATTCATTGCAGTGTAGCGCTTTGCGGGGAGTAGCGCAGCACGCGGCAATGCGCCTGCAAATAGCGCGCTCGAACCGTTGTTTCTACGCAGTTTCGGTCCTGCTGCCTAGCACGCGATCCACCATGCCAAATGTCAGAGCCTCATCGGCAGTCATGAAGTTATCCCTATCCGAAGCCCGCTCGACATCATCCAGCGGTTGCCCGGTAAATTCCGCCATGTGCTTGTTGTAACGCTGTTTCAGACGCACGATGTAGTTGGCGTGACGTTCGATGTCGGACACCTGCCCGGAAAAACCGCCCGAGGGCTGATGGATCATCACTGTGGAGTTGGGCAGCGCGAAGCGCTTACCCTTGGTGCCCGCCGCCAGCAGGAACGCCCCCATGGATGCGGCCATGCCGACACAAAGCGTGCTCACGTCAGGTTTGATAAACCGCATGGTGTCGAAAATCGCCATCCCCGCCGAAACGGATCCACCCGGCGAATTTATGTAGAAGCTGATGTCCTTCTCCGGGTTTTCGGATTCCAGAAACAGCAGTTGGGCAACGATGAGGTTGGCAGTCTCATCAGTGACCGGTCCAACCAGAAAAATTACCCGCTCTTTGAGCAATCGCGAATAAATGTCGAAAGCTCGCTCACCGCGACCACTTTGCTCGATAACCATCGGCACCAAGCCCAACCCTTGGGGCGAACCGCCTGCGAACGGCGCCTCAAAGCCTCCGTTGTTTGCAGAAAAAGAGGGGGTTCGGAAGTTCATTCTTGGTTGTCCTAACACTGAGAGGTAATACTTAATGAACTATTGCGCCTCATTCGGCAAATTCAATAGCAGCCGCGATGTCGGTGCGCCCTATCCGGTTGCGGACTGGCCGATGAGTTCACTGAATGGCAGCTCCTTGTCGGTCACTTTTGCAACCGCGAGGACGTAGTCCACAACATTTTGTTCCAAAGCGACGGCTTCAAATTCGGACAATCGACGTTCGTCCTGGTAATACCACGCCACGACTTGCTCTGGTTTTTCGTAACTCTGAGCCTGTTCGTTAAGAAGTGCGCGCACCTGCTGTGGCGTGGCCTGCAGATTGTTCAGTCGCACCAGCTCACCAACGATCAACCCCATCGCCACGCGCTCGGTGGCCGCGGGTTCGAACGTGGCCGGCGACATTTGCGCGTCTTCGGGTTTGGCTCCTCGCGTCTTCATCTCTTCAGTGGCGGATTGCGCCATACGCTCGGCCTCGGCCACTATCAAGGCTCTGGGGATCTCCAAAGTCGACTGCGCACGCAGCCCTTTGAACACCTGGTCGCGAACATTCTGAAATACACGACGCTTGCGCTCAAGCTCGAGATTTCCACGTACTTCGGCTTTCAACGCCTCGACGCTGCCGCCAGAGATGCCGAATGCCTTGGCAAATTCTGCATCCACCTCAGGCAGTACGGGGCTGGATACGTCCTTGGCAGTCAACGTAAACTTGGCGGTCTTGCCTGCTACGTCCTTACCAAAGTAGTCGGCCGGGAATGTCAACTCAAATGTGCGGGTTTCGCCCTTCGTCAAACCGCTCGCCGCAGCTTCGAACTCCGGCAACATGCGACGCTCGCCCAATACCATGGCGAAATCCTTGGCAGCACCGCCGTCAAACGCCACTCCATCGATTTCGCCGTTGAAATCAACAATCAGGCGGTCGCCATCGCTGCTTGCGCCAGGCTTGGACTCATAGCGCACACGCTGTTTGCGAAGCGTCTCCAGCGTACGAGCGACATCATCATCGTTGACTTCGACCACTGGCCGCTCAATGCTCAGCGCAGCCATGTCTGCAAATTTCACTTCCGGGAAAACCTCAAAGGTTGCGGTAAAGCTGAAATTTGCAGAGTCAGCCGGGTCGGCTTTGGGCTCGATGCGTGGATAGCCGGCGACACGAAGCTGCGCCTCATCCACAACCGCGCCAAAACTCTTGTTAACTTCGTCCGACAGTACCTCTGACCGGACTTGCGGCCCGTAGGTGGAGGCAACCATTTTTACCGGCACCTTGCCAGGGCGGAACCCCGACATTTTGACCGTGCGCGCCAGTCGCTTGATGCGGGCCTCCGTCTCCGACTCTATAGCGGCTACCGGAATGCTCATTGTGAAGCGACGTTCAAGCGCGCTCAGTTGCTCGATCTGCGTGGACATGTTTTTCTTTCCATACGAACGTGAGAATCACGTTCGCTCAAAGTTTTTCTAACAAAGCCGCACGTCCCGCCGCGATTAGCGGTCCCGCCAATGAGTCACCGACGGTCGGGAGTGCTGAAAAGTATGGTGCGAATGGAGGGACTCGAACCCACACACCTTGCGGCGCTGGAACCTAAATCCAGTGCGTCTACCAATTCCGCCACATTCGCATAACCTTTTATTATAGCTAGCCCATTTCACAAGGCGCTTAGCTTGCCCATGGCAGTTGACCAGCATTACGAGAACTTTCCGGTGGCCTCCTTTCTGGTACCCGCAGAAATTCGGCCGTACGTGATCGCCATCTATCGTTTTGCGAGGCAGGCCGATGACCTGGCCGACGAGGGTGAGGTCGAGCCTGCGACGCGATTGGCAGCGCTGGCGATTCTGGACGAGGATGTTCTGGCCCTTTTTGCCGGTCGGCGCGTGGCGTCGCCCACAGTGCAAGCGTTGGCGACGCTAAGAGATGCCTGTGTTCCGGGCGTTGACGAGCGCCCCTTCCGGGCCCTCTTGTCCGCCTTCATGCAGGACATTACCACTCATGAGTATCCGGATTTCGCGCAATTGCTGGACTACTGCGACCGTTCAGCCAACCCTGTTGGTCGGCTGATGCTGGCCCTCATGCGCGTGCGTGATGCCGCTGCCAGAGATGCCAGCGACAAGATCTGCACTGCACTTCAGCTCATAAATTTTTGGCAGGATGCAGGAGTGGACGCTGCCCGTGGCCGTGTTTACGTGCCAAAAGCAGATTTCCTGCGCTTCAATACGATACCTGAGGATTTTCCTCGGCATCCGGAGCATCAGGCCCTGATGCGCTATCAGTGCGAGCGGACAGAAATATTGATGAAAGAAGGCGCATCGCTACTTGCTTACCTGACTGGCCGTTTCCGGCTCGAAATCGCTTTCACGATCGCCGGGGGTCTGCGCATTCTCGAAAAAATCAAAAACAACGACTTCGACGTCCGAGCGCGCCCGGTATTACGCTGGTACGATTCATTTCGACTCATTTTTCTCGCTTCGCGCGCCCTGCTTTCGTCGCGGCGCCGCATCCAATGACCCCTGACGAATATTGCCAGAACAAGGCGGCCCAGTCTGGCTCCAGTTTTTACTATGCGTTTCGCTTTCTGCCGGAAGCGCGGCGACGTGCGATTACTGCGTTCTACGCTTTCTGTCGCGAAGTCGACAACGTGGTCGACGAGGTCACAGATACTGGTATCGCACGAGCCAAGCTTGCGTTCTGGCGCAAAGAAATAGACGCGCTGTACGCCGGCATGCCGCAGCATCCTGTCATGCAGGCGCTGGCACCGCATGTCGGCCCAATGCATCTGCCGCATACCGCCTTCCACACAGTGGTAGATGGCATGCAACAGGATCTGGATCAGACCCGGTATCTCCACTTTTCAGAGCTGCAGTCCTACTGCTACAAGGCTGCCGGTGTGGTCGGCGAAGTAAGTGCGCGCATTTTTGGCATGGCAACGCCAGATGATCCACAAACGCTTGCTTACGCAA
The DNA here is from genome assembly GCA_964393195.1 of uncultured Alcaligenaceae bacterium. Lineage (GTDB taxonomy): Bacteria > Pseudomonadota > Gammaproteobacteria > Burkholderiales > Casimicrobiaceae > Casimicrobium. The sequence continues at coordinate 13,725 of CAYMSY010000018.1, forward strand.
GGACTTTGGGTGAAGCACTTCAGCTCACCAACATTATTCGCGATGTCGGTGAAGACGCGAGGCGAGGTCGTATCTACATCCCTCAGGAAGAACTGACCCAATATGGCGTCACCGCCGCGGCGTTGCTAAAGACACGTGTCGATGGCGATTTCGCCAGGCTCATGCAATACCAGTATCAACGCGCTGCCGACGCTTATGAACGCGCATATCGCGCGTTGCCGCAACACGATAGACGTGCGCAGCGGCCGGGTTTGGCAATGGCGGCCATTTACCGCGCGTTGCTGGAAGAGATCCGACGCGATGGTTTTCGCGTACTGGACCACCGTATTGCACTGACGCCCGTTCGCAAGCTCTGGCTTGCATGGAAGACGGTGACTTTCGCTTGATCCGGACAGCAGTGATCGGTGCTGGTTGGGCAGGCGCCACGACTGCGTTGATGCTGGCGCGAGCGGGCATTCATGTCTCAGTTTTCGATGCGGCCAAAATTGCCGGCGGGCGAGCCCGCAAGGTCGAACAGGACGATCGGACATTCGACAACGGTCAGCACTTGTTGCTTGGGGCTTATGACCGATCAACCGCCCTGATAGGCAGCCTCCATCATTGCGTCGATGAGGTACTGTTGCGTTTGTCGCTGACGCTGCGAACGGCCCCGGGCAGCCGAATGACGCTCGATATGGCTGCGCCGGACCTGCCCGCTCCCCTGCATCTGCTCGCAGCCATCGGGAGCGCCTCTGGTTTGTCGTTTCATGACAAACTGAAAATGATTTCGTGGGCCAAACGCCACCTCGGAAAACAGCCGGTACAGTCCGGCGTGACGGTTGCGCACCTGATCTCTGACCAGCCGGAAATAGCACGGCGCCTGCTGTGGGAGCCGCTGTGCGTCGCCGCCCTCAATACTCCGGCAACGGCCGCATCGGCTACAGTATTTGTCGAAGTGCTTCGACGCGCTTTTACCAGTCACCGACGTGCCAGTGACCTGCTTGTTCCACGCGTCGATCTGTCAACACTTCTGCCAGCGCCTGCTCTCGCCGAAGTTCGCACATACGGAAACGATGTGTTTCTCTCAACCCCCGTGTTCGCAGTCACGCAGGATAGTTCCGGAGTCGCCGTCGCAACACGCGCAGGGACACAAAGGTTCGACCGCGTGGTGATTGCGACTGGTCCCCAGCATGTTTCGCGCCTGCTCGCTGCCGAACCTGGGGCGGACTCTCTCGTCCGGGCGTTGCGGAGCCTTGACTACGAACCGATCACAACGCTCCATTTTGAGTTTGTCTGCGTCTCACCCGACATCGACGAGTCTCACATCATGCTCATGCTCGATGGAGAGCCCGGGCAATGGCTTTTCTGGCAAAGACAACGTAATGGGCATTGGCGTGCAAGCGTCGTTATCAGCGCGCATCACCGCGACGAAGATGTCGCAGATTTGCCGGCAAGAACACTGAACCAGCTACGCCAAAGCTATCAGCTGCCGGAGCCCGTGTGGTTTCGCGCCATCACCGAGAAACGCGCCACCTACGCGTGTACGCCCGAGCAGAATCAGCTGCTGGCGGCACTGCCCAAACAAATTGGCAACTTGTTGCTCGCCGGGGATTGGTGCGTACCCGAACTACCGGCGACCCTCGAAGCAGCAGTAATTTCGGGGGAAAATGCCGCCGCAGCCATCATCAAAAGTGTCAGACATGGATGAACGACTCAACGTCTTTACCTACGGTTCACTCATGTTTCCCGCCGTCTGGGACCGCGTCGTACGAGGTCAATACCGCTCTGCACTGGCATCGATCCACGGCTTCAAGCGCGTGTGTGTTCGGAATCGCGAGCACCCCGCATTGATCGTATCACCCGGCGCGGCCGCGCTGACGGGGCGCGTGTATTTTGATGTCGGTAAACAGGATCTCGCCCGCCTTGATTACTTCGAGACCACAAACTATGCGCGAGTGACCATCGCTGCAACCGTCGGCGGCGCAGCAATCAGTGCACAGGCTTACCTCGCACTAAACTTCGAGTCGTTGCTGGACGTGGACTGGGACGCGTCGGAATTTGAAAAAAAAGGCCTGCCTGTATTCCTTGCGACCTACGCCGTCCAAAACGCACCACGCGGATAGCCGCTACTCGAACGGAACGATTACCGCCACGCGCCTGTTCTTCGCTCGTCCTTCAGCAGTATCGTTGCTGGCCAGGGGCCGGTCAAATCCGAACCCCTTGCGCTCAAGGTTCTCCTGAGCAAAGCCGTTGTTCGCGATTGCCTGTGCCACAGCCTCGGCCCGCCTTGTCGACAAGGCGCGATTGAAGTCCGCTGAGCCGATGTTGTCGGTGTGGCCAAACAGGCGAAGCCGGCCGATATTGATAGCGCGCAGATCAGTCGCCAGTTTGGTCAGGCGGGCTATTGCCCCCGGACTCAAGACATCACTGCCGGTGTCAAACAGCAACGGGCCAGGCAGATTGAGCACGTAGCCATCCTCAGTCTTTTCAAAACCCAGCGTACGCAGTGTTTCTTCTCGTGCGTTCGTAGCAGTCGACGGAGACGGTGTGCTCGCACAACCAGCAACAACCAACACCACCATGGCCGCCAGCAGTGCACTCAGGAGCGACGACGCAATGGATTGCCTCATATTCATGGTTTTCCTACCTGTGATTTCCGCCCGTGCGCTGGCAACGTGATGACATTGGAAACCGTTGGCCGCGTGAGCGATGTCCGTGCTGTAGTTGTCGCGGCCACCACGCGAATTGAATCATCCTCTGGCAGCGCCTTCGCGCGATACATGGCCATATCTGCGGCGTGGACGAGAGACGCGATGTCATCACCGTGATCAGGAAACACTGCGACACCGACACTCGCGCGCACTGGCGCCGTCCATCGATCCTCGGGCAGAGCGATCCCCAACCAGACTGTAAGTCGCTCACCCAGCCGGAGGGCATCCGCGCTTCCCGTCACATTCGGAGAGATGATTACAAATTCGTCCCCGGCGAGCCGGGCCAAGAAATCCGTACTCCGGAGAGCTCGCCGGATGCGAGCCGCAGTTGCCCGCAAGGCAGCATCACCCTGCGCATGGCCAAACTGATCGTTGATTCCCTTGAGATTGTCGAGGTCAATGAACAACACCGCCAGCGCCTTGCCGGACGAGTTCGCCTGATCAACAGCCGACTGCAGGGTCGACTCGAACAACGGTCGATTGGGTAACCCGGTTAGTGAGTCAGAGTACGCCATCGTTTCCAGATGAGTATTCGACGCCTTGAGTTCATACTGTTTACGCTTGAGTTCGCGATTTTGTTCGGCGATCTGAACAATCAATGTCTCAAAGCTTGTCGTCAACCGGTTCACCTCGAGACCACCTCCGCGCGGTGCGGGAGCCGAGAGATTTCGCGATGCAGTTACATCTTCAGCCCATGCCGTCAACTCCGCTACCGGCCGCAACAACGCCTGGCTCAGACGTTTCGCAACAAATATGCCTGCCAGCGACGCGATTGCCAACACCACGCCGACGGTGGTCAACGCGCTGGCAACCGACGCGCGGAGTGCCATCTGATTCGGGTTGACCACGAGGGTCCCGAGTCTGGCATTGCTTTTCTCCGATGCTTCGTCACGCAGCGGATATTCCACGGCCCTTGCGTTCACCAGGCTGGTCGCCAGTGCCGGAACGCCCGACATATCTTTGGGGAAAGGCAGCTCCCCCGGCGCGATCAATTCAGAAACCAGTGTTCCATTCTGGTTATAAACCGCTGCCGAATCATGCCCTGGACCAGTGTCAAACACCCGGAGCGACTCCGCGATGACCTCATAGCCGCCGAATCGCATCGCCGCCGAAATGGTGCTTGACGCAACGTTCGCTCGCGTCAGGGCCGTAATCCGGCTATCCTCAATTTGTGCTCGGAGGAAGTAAGCAGACAATGCAAGGCCCGCCATCAGCAGCATGGCGACCAAGGTGGCAACCGTTGCCAGTGCGGCCCGTCGCTCCAGCGAGTAATCAGAGAAAAACTTGTGCAGGCTCATCTCGTTTCTCCGGACACGGCAGATTTCGGCCGCTGGCTAAGACGCAGGGCCGCAGCGGCGATATTGATCCTGGCGCGTTGCAATGCCTCAAGGCTGACCTCAAAACGCCAGTCATTGCCGACGCGATAGGCGCCGACAATGCCGCCGTCAGCCGTAAAATCGGCGTAATTGCTGATCGTCAGCACCGGTTTGTCGGCGATCGCAACAAGCCATTCGCGCGGCGCCGGCATTACGTCAGCACTCAGCCACAACACGTCGCATGCAGCCAGCTGCGTTGGCGAACTCACGTGCCGCCATGTCAATGGAAGTCCGCGGACGGTCGCCGGCTGGTCCAGATGGATCGCTGACGCGGCCAGCGCACCGCCGTGGGCAAAGCAAACCGCGATGGTCTTGCGTGAGGGATCGGCCGGCCAGGCGGTGTAGCGAACGAAGTTCACGATGAACTCGGCGACGTCGCCGGAGCCATGCGCTACCAGCGCGGATGGCGCCGCCGCCATCAGCAACCAGCCCAGAATCACCGCGAGGACATTGCGTGCCAGACCTCGTCGGGCGTGCAGGGTCGCGTGCGGCGGCGCCTGCACCTTCGCGCCGTACGCCGCTGCCGGCGTCGAACTACGGAGACTCTGGCGCGGTCTTAGGCGAAGCCGCCGCAGGCGACGTTGCATCGGTTTTCCCCTCGGCGTCCGCAACCACAGGCACGGCCGTGCCATCAGTTGAAGAATCACCACCGCCGCTGCTGCCCGGCGTGTTGTATGTTTTTTCTGCGCGCACCGGACGACCCGCCATGATGTCGGCGATCTGGTCTGCGTCGATGGTTTCGTATTCCATCAGCGCGGCCGTCATCGCCTCCACCTGAGCAGCGTGGTCCTTGAGAATCTTTGTCGAGACGGCGTACTGCTCATCAATGATGCGGCGAATTTCCTTGTCCACGGTTTGCATCGTGGTTTCCGACATCGTGCGCGTTTGCGTCACGCTGCGCCCGAGGAATACTTCACCCTCGTTATCCGCGTAAACCATCGGGCCGAGCAGATCACTCATGCCATAGCGGGTCACCATATCACGGGCAATTTTCGTTGCGCGTTCAAAGTCGTTCGATGCGCCGGTAGAAATATTCTTGACGAACAAGTCTTCGGCAATACGCCCGCCAAACAATACCGAAATCTCGGTCAGCATCTGGTCCTTGTAAAGCGAGATACGATCACGCTCCGGCAACTGCCAGGTCACGCCCAGCGCACGGCCACGCGGGATGATCGAGACTTTGTGCACCGGGTCGGCTTTCGGCAAAACCGTCGCGACAATCGCGTGACCAGATTCGTGGTACGCCGTAGCTCGCTTCTCATCTTCCGAGAGCACCATCGACTTGCGCTCGGCCCCCATGTAAATCTTGTCCTTGGCGCGCTCAAAATCGTCCATGTCGACGAGGCGTTTGTTGCCACGCGCGGCGAACAATGCGGCTTCGTTCACGAGGTTCGCAATATCCGCGCCGGAAAAGCCGGGGCAACCACGCGCGATAACCTGCGCCTTGACGTC
>CAYMSY010000019.1:0-18099 GCA_964393195.1 uncultured Alcaligenaceae bacterium
GCCGATGCCACGGACATGCTGGCGCACGGTGTGCAGCGCGCCAAAGTCCACCTTCACCAGCATCGGGATGATCATGATCCAGATCAGCAGCCCGACCGGCAGATTGACCTGCGCGACTTCCATGCGACCGATCGCCTGAAACAGGTCAGGCAGGAACTGGCCGAATGCGATACCAACGATGATGCAGAGAAAAACCCAGACGGTCAGGTAGCGCTCGAACACGCTCATCGGCGGTTTCGCCGCGTCGGCTGCTGCGGTCGTCATGCGATGACGGGCGTTTGCGATCCGATAGCCCTGATTTCATGATGGATCGCGAGCGCGTCGAGTGACTCCAGCGGCAGCGCCGTGAACAGCCGGGTGCGCGCCGCAATTTGCTGGAACACTTTGCGAAAAGCCTCACGCTTTTGTTCGTCGGTTCCCTCTACGGCTGCCGGATCCTCGTAGCCCCAGTGCGCCGTCGCCGGATTGCCGGGCCAGTACGGACAGGTTTCACCCGCCGCGTTGTCGCAGACAGTGATGATGAAGTCCATTTCAGGTGCGCCGGTCACCGCGAACTCGTCCCATGATTTGCTGCGCAGTTTGCTCACGTCGTAGCCCGTGGGCGCGATCATTTCAATGGCGAAGGGATTGACACGACCGGTGGGGTGACTGCCCGCACTGTAACCAGCGAAACGGCCGTTGCCGAGCACGGTGACGAGGGCTTCAGCCATGACGCTGCGTGCGGAGTTTCCGGTGCACAGGAAAAGTACGTTGTAGATTTTCATGAGGAAGAGTGCTCGTTCGCTACGCGACGGCAGGCGCAGGGCAGCATGCCGTGGAGCACTTCGCGGTTGCGGCAGGCACGGCGGCTGACTGTTTCGCCAGCGTTTGCGGCGTGGCGGCATCATTGGCGGCCGGTGCAGCAGTGGCGCTGGTTTCGGGCGCACAGCAAGCGCCCGCGCTCGCGGCTTCGTCATCTCCGTGATACGTTTTTACTTCGCCCATCGAGTGATACATCTCCCAGGCGATACCCTGCGGATCGGTGACCCAGTGTTTCTTGCTCTTCGCGTAGCAGCATTGCGTGTTGCCCTCGTTGAACACGGCCAATTCGGCCGCTTCATGCTGCGCCTGCAGATCGGTCAGCTCTTCATCGGTATCGACCTGAAAACCCAGATGATTGATGCCTTGCTTTGAGCCGCGATGTGAGATGGCGAAGTTGATGCGGGGATCATCAAGCATCCACTTGGCGTAATCGGGTTTTTCGACGGTTGGCTGGGCGCCAAACAGCGCGCTGTAAAAGCGGGTGCTTTGTGCGAGGTCGTCAACGGCGACGTGAACGTGAAAGCGTTTCATTTCAGGCTCCTTGGGTTTTGCCACCAGGTTTGCGAGCGGCAGTTTTGGCGGGGATGTGCGGGCAACAGGCCGCTTCGTCAGCGTTCTTGCTGGCGGCGCAACAGTTATCCGTGAGAAAAGCGAGCAGCGCATTCATGGTGTCGTAGCGTGCCCGGTAGATGACAAAACGGCCCTGCTGCTCGCTATCGACGAGTTCGGCATGGCGCAGCTCTTTCAGGTGGAAGGAAAGCACCGGGGCGCTCACGCCGAGCTGCTCGGCGAGCACACCTGCGGCGATGCCGCTGGAGCCGGCGACGACGAGCGCCCGGAAGATGTCCAGCCGGGTCGGTTGAGCGAGGGAGGCGAGCAATGGTGCAGCGTTTTTCGTTTCCATATTTAGATAATAGTAGAAATATAAAATCAATGCAAGTGTTTTCTTTGTTTTTGATCAAGACGCGCATGTTTGCTCGCGGTTATGCAGATGACGCAACGTGTGTGACAATCACCGCAAATAGAAGTGTTGGGTGGCGTATGTTGGACAAAGACGGCTTCCGGCCGAACGTCGCCATTGTGATTGCCAATCACAGAAACCAGGTTTTTTGGGGAAAACGGATACGTGAACATTCATGGCAGTTTCCGCAAGGCGGGATCAATCCGGGCGAAAGCCCAGAAGAGGCCATGTTCCGTGAACTCCAGGAAGAGGTTGGCTTACGGCCGGAACATGTAAAGATTCTCGGTAGAACCCGGGACTGGTTGCGATACGAAGTGCCATCGACGTGGATCAAGCGTGAATGGCGCGGAAACTATCGCGGGCAGAAGCAGATCTGGTATCTGCTGCGGCTGGTTGGGCGCGACAGCGACCTGAACCTGCGTGGCGACGCCAGACCTGAATTTGATGCCTGGCGATGGAACGACTATTGGGTGGATCTGGACGGCGTGATTGAGTTCAAGCGTGACGTTTACAAACGTGCGCTGAATGAACTTGAGCGCTATCTGCACCACGGCAAGCCGCACACGCGGCGGGAGCGGTTATACGGACCGGCGATGCATGCACAGCCGCCGGACGTCTATCAGATCCCGCAGCAGACGGAATAACCTCACCCAAAGAAAAAGGCCGCAGACGCGGCCTTTTTTTGCATCTACGACGTCAGGCTAGAAACGGCCTCGAAGCATGGCACCACCACCTGCAACCGCGCCAATGACGACACTCACGATGATTGCTGCAACGATGTAGCAGACGACAATCAGTGCCGTGTAACCGATCGACTTTTCGGCGGGATTCTTCATCAGCACCGGCAGACCGATATAAAGCAGGTACAAGCCATAGAGACCGGCGAGGATGCCCAGTGCGCCAAGCATCGGGATCAGCGACAGTATGCCGGCGATCCAGACGGGGGTAGACGAGTAGATGACAAGTTTCAGTGCCTGAACCGCGTTCCTCTGGCCGTCAAATGTGGGAGCGAGTGCGTTCACGATGAGTGAAACCAAATAGATGACGCCAAGTCCCAAAACGTATCCGACAACGAGCTGCACCAGCCCAGCGCCGATTGGTGTGCGAATGTTGCCAACGATCGGCATCGAAACGCCGATCAGCGTCATGCCGATGAAACCGCAGATCGCCGGGATCGCAGCCAGAATCATCGCGTAGCCCGTGTAGAGCGACTTGGCATCAGCCGTCTCGGCTGCGATCTTTTCCCATTCGGCTTTTGGCGAAAGGCAAATGCCTTTGGCGCGCTCAATCAATTTCGCAAAATCCATCGTTGTGTTCCCCTGTGTTAGCTGTGTTAGGCGAGTACTGGTCTTAGACGAAACCCGCTCGTTAAAAGCGCCATCCTGACGCAAAAGCAGTGCGAGTGTATGCCCGAAAATCGCCGCTGCATAGCATTCCGGATCGCAAATTGATGATGGTATTTGCTGTCAGGGTGTCTTGATCGGGTCTCTTGGGGCCGGGGATGCTTCCGCTGGAGAAATCGACTGTATCCACACGCTTACTTCGTTGAGTTTTGTCGGGTCGCGGAGCGTCCAGGCCATTGCGGTGCCCGTCGAACTGATCGTGGCGTGGTCAACGCTTCCGGTCGTAAGGCGTACGCGGCGGCCAGTCGCAAAATCGATCCAGTCAAGAGCCTCGCCTGTCGAGCTGCGCTCATGCAGGGCGCCGAAGCGACCATTCGACGACAGCTCGCGCACCCGCACGTCGCGCGAGGCTGGCGTCTGAAACGCTACCTTTCCTCCGGGCCAGCTCAGGATGGAGAGCATATTGCCGGCATACCGCTTGACAAAACGCGACCCCGGCACGAAGGTGTTCTCTGCTTCTCCCAGCCACGTCGGGGTTGCCATAAAGGCAAGTGACGGGACCCTCCAGAGGGTTGTACCGCCGCGATCACTCAAGTCAAAATTCACTAGCTGTCGTCCATCTGCCGAGAACCCCATCTCCACATTGCGACCCGTTTCGGTCCGCGACATCAACCGGCTGCGGTGCGAGTAGATGCGAAGCTCATGCCGGTTTTCCGGCAGCCGCACGGCCACTGCGACGTAACGACTGTTGGCGTCGGCATCAAGTGCCTTGGCGTCTATATGGATGCGCGCGAGGCGACGGCAGTTTTTGGGGCTATACACATGAAGCGTCGATGCCTCTCCGGCCACGCGTTCAATAATGAGTGAGCGGTCAAACGAGAACGTGGTCGAACCGGAAAGGCGACACAACAAAGTCGGTTTGAGTACACCCGTGCGCCAGCTGTAAAGGCCTGAGCCGGCTGCACCCGGGGCGCTGACCAGTATGCGGAGTGAATGGTCAGCGGAGAACTCCAGATCAACCAGTTCACGCGAAGTCGTGGACCAGATGGGAGATGATGAGGTAGTCGCGGACAGCGACAGTGCAAGCAGCGCTGCGCAGGTTGACCTCCTATTCAAACTCAAGCAAGACCGGCTGATGGTCTGACACACGCGTTTGCGGATTGACGTCCATATGCTTGACGTGTCCAGCCAGTGTTTCGCTGACGAACACGAAATCACAGGCAATGGGTACTGGCCCATAGCGCCGGTCATGTACGCGGAATGTCGGAGCATGTGGTTCGCCCGGGCGAGCTCGCGTCCAGGCGTCGATGAGTTGGCTTGCGCCCTGTTGCGGGGACTGCAGCAAGGCATACTCGCCAGCGTCAGGCTCGAAATTGAAATCACCGGTAATTACACAGTGTTCGGTGTGCGGTTTGGCCTGGAACGGTCCGCCCGAGTCATCCAGTAGCGGTGGATACTTCGCCAGCGCACAGCCTTGCGCATGCAGCCGAAGCAGTTCTCGCGCCTGCGCCAGGCGCATGGCGGGAGCGTAGAACTCCAGATGAGTTGTCATGAAGCGCACGTGGCCAAATGGTGTCAGTACCGTTGCGCTTGTACATATGCGCGGCATGCTGCGTACTCCATCCGAGGAAGCGTCGGCAGGATAGGGCAAGGTATGGTGATGAATCTGCGCAACAGGCATCCGGGTGGCTATCAAATTGCCGAACCTGCGGCGTGACTTTCCATCCGGCGCAAGTTCGTCTACAGCAGCGCCGAAAAAAACTTCGAAGCCCGGCAACAGTGACTTGAGTAGCGCAGGCTGATCATGTGACGCGTCACCTTCAAGCAGCGGGTAGTTAACCGCTACTTCCTGCATACAGATTACATCGAAATCGGCCATCGCGCGAGCGACCGCCACCACACGAGCGACGTCTACGACTCCATCGAGGCCGCAGAACCATTGCACGTTCCATGTGATGATCTTCACTTGATGCCTGCCCGCATGAATGACTGCACAAATTGCCGCTGGAACAGCAAAAATGCCAGCAGTAGAGGGGCTGCCGTGAGTAGCGTGGCTGCCGTGATGATGGACCAGTCGATGCCCTGATCGGTTGATGCAAACACTTGCAGCCCCACGGTGAGCGGCCTTGAATTGACAGAGTTTGTGACCACGAGCGGCCAAAGGAAGTTGTTCCAGTGGTAGCTTACGGAGACCAGCGCAAATGCGACATAAACAGGTCTGGCGAGAGGTACGTATACGCGCCAGAGAATCTGCAGCGTACTGGCTCCTTCCATTGTCGCCGCTTCAACGAGTTCCTTCGGAATCCCCTTGAATGTCTGGCGCAGCAGAAATATCGCAAATGCAGACGCAAAGTACGGAAGGCCGATTCCGATCAGCGTGTCGATAAGACCCAGCTTGCTCATGGTTTTGTAGTTTTCGACGAGCAGTATGTCGGGCATGATCATCAGCTGTACCAGCACAAGCGCAAACAGCACGTCCTTGCCACGAAACTGATATCGCACGAATGCGTAGGCTGCGAGAGTACAGATCACCAGCTGTACTCCGAGAATACTTGTGACCAATAGCGTCGTGTTCAGAAAATAGCGGGCGAATGGCGCTGCTTGCCAGGCCCGCTCAAAATTTTCCAGCGTGAGCGGAGCGAGCAGCGTAAATCGCGCCGAAAACTCTGACGGATGAAATGCCGTCCATACTGCGTACAGCAAGGGCAGGACCCAGAGGATCGCGAGTAACCAGGCGGCGACCGTATCCACCAAGGCGATAGAAAAAGGCGCAGTTGGACGGCGCATCAGTAGTGCGCCTTACGGTCCAGCACGAAAAACTGTAGCAATGCAACGAATGCGAGCGTAATCAGCAGGACTACCGTAATTGCAGCTGCATAGCCCTGGTCCCAGAACTTGAAGCCAACTTCGTAAAGATGGTAAAGCAGGAGACTGGTTGCGTTATCAGGTCCGCCGCGTGTCATAACAACGACGTGATCCACCATGCGGAACGCATTGATAACGGCGTTAACCAGTACGAATATGGTTGTCGGCATCAAGAGCGGCCACAAGACTCGTTTGAAGAAGAACCACCGACTTGCGCCCTCAATTGCCGCCGCCTCACGCAGACTGGGATTGATGCCCTGTAGCGCGGCGAGATAGAAGATCATGAAGAATCCGGCTTCCTTCCATATCGCAACCACCGTGATGGATGCCAGCGCGGTAGATTTGTCACCCAGCCAGTTTTGCGAGGGAAGACCAAGCAGACTACCTATCTGTTCGAGCAGTCCATACGTCGGTGTGTAGAAAAAAAGCCAGATATTGGCCACCGCAATCATGGGTAGCACCGTAGGTGTGAAGTACGCCATGCGCAGAAACCCCCGCCCTGCGATCTTGCCATTCACCCAGAGCGCCATAGCAAGCGCCAGCCCCACCGAAAAAGGAATGGTGGCAAGCGCAAACCACAAATTGTTGCGCAACGATTGCCAGAAGATTGGATCCTCAATCATCGAGGCATAGTTATCCAGGCCCACGAAAACGGCAGCACGGTTTGGCTTGGGCGTTGACATGAAGCTGTCAATCAACGTTGCGACAGCCGGATAGTGCGTGAACGCTGCCAGCAGAAAAACAGCGGGCAGCAGCATCAGATAGGCGTGAATGTGACGCTGGTGGCTCACAGGATGCAGCCCTACACGGTCAGTTTCAAGAAATTTGTACCCAACGTCACGTTCAGCAAATTTACTTGTAACTCCTCAGTAGCCGTTCAGCTTCCCTCTGCGCATCTTTCATTGCGGCCTCGGCTGTTTTGCTGCCCGTGAGTGCTGCCTGCAGGCCATCGTTGAAAGCTTTGGTGACACGCTGGTTGTCATGCGTGGAGAGTTCTGCCACCGCGTATTGAAGCTGGTCGCGAGCAACAGCTGCCTGCGGGAATTCACTTGCGTATTTCTTGAGAGCGGGTGTATCCCAAGCCGCCGGCGATACCGCCACATATCCGGTGTCGATGCCCCATTGCGCAGCGCGCGCCGGTTGAGTTAGCCACTTCGCGAATTTGAACGCTGCGTCCTGTTGCGCTGCAGTGGCTTTCTTGAAGATGAAGAAATTACCACCGCCCGTGGGGGACCCCCGTTTCTTTCCTGCGGGCAACATTGCAACGCCGAAGTCGAACTTGGCATTGCTGCGGATGTTGGTGAGGTTGCCAGTGGTTGTCCAGATCATGGCAACTTTCTTTTCCATAAAGTCTTTCGGTGTGGTGCCCCATTCGACAATGCCGGAGGGATGCACGCCGTGTTTTTTCGACAGATCTATCCAGTAATTCAGTGCTTCGATCACTCTCGGATCGTCGAAGCGTGTTTGGGTACCAGCATCGTTGGCAAGGATGACGTCATTTTCGGTGGTCAGTCCCTGAAACAACCAATAGGGGAAACCGCTGGACGGAATCTGAACGCCATATTGCGTAACTTTGCCATTGGCGTCCTTCTTGGTGAGCTTCTGAGCCATGCCAGTCATCTCGGACCAGGTTTGCGGCGCCTTGTTCGGGTCGAGGCCTGCTTCCTTGAATAGTTCCTTGTTCCAGTAAAGCACAACCGTCGAACGCTGGAACGGTACGCCCCACGTCTTGCCGCCGATTTGACCGTTGAGAAGGAAGGCTTTGTAGAAACCGCCAATCCACTGACGATCATCGTCGGTTTTGATGAAGGTATCTATCGGCACGATGGCATCTTCGTCGATCAGCGTAAACGTATCCGTCGACAGCAGCACCGAAGCAACCGGCGGCGTGCCCGCCTTATGTGCGGTTAGCGCCTTGACGATGGTGTCCTGATAACTGCCGGCATAAATCGGGGACACCTTGATGTTTGGATTTTCCTTGTTGAAGTCAGTCGCATACTGGTCAATGAGCTTCGTTATCGGTCCGCCTACTGCGACCGGAAAGTAGAACGGTACCTCGGTTACTTGCGCCTGCCCGAGCCCGGTGAATCCCATCGTGGCTGCCAGAGCTGCGACTATTGCAATACGGTTCTTCATGTCTGTTCCTCCCTTGATAATCGGTGTGTCGAATCTGCCTACTGGTATCTAGATGCGCAATCCATGTCGATCAAAGCTGTGCACGGCGTCGGGCGACCAGCAGAGCCCCACTGTCTCGCCTACCTGAAAGTGTCTCTGACCGTCGACCCGAACTGTGAGCACTTCGTCGCCGACTTTGCAACGGAGCAGCAGATCCGCGCCCAGAAATTCGCTTTCCGTGATCGTTGCTGGAATGCTTCCCTCGAGTCCCACATGCTCTGGCCGCAGCGCGATGTGCATTGCGGCGTCCGAAGCACCTGCAGGCACTGTAGAACCTTTGATTGAATTGCCGTCAAGCGCGATCACACTCATGGGCGGAGTACCGATGAATCGGGCTGCAAAGAGCGATGCAGGCCGGGCATAAATCTCGCGCGGCGAGCCAACCTGCTCAATACGGCCCTGATTGAGCAAAACGACTTGATCTGCCATGCTCATCGCTTCGGATTGGTCGTGCGTCACGTAAACCACCGTCAGCCCCAATTTTTGTTGCAGTGCACGCAACTCCTGACGCATCTCCTGTCTCAGCTGTGCATCCAAATTGGAAAGAGGCTCATCCATCAGACAGATTTTGGCCTCGGCTACCAGCGCGCGCGCAAGTGCGACGCGTTGCTGCTGCCCACCAGAAAGCTGTGACGGTTTACGGTCTCGCAGCCGTTCTAGTCCAAGTAAAGCTAGTACGCGAGCGAGGCGATCAGATTGCTCCGACCTAGATGCGCCGCGCACTTGCAGGCCGAATACAACATTGTCGGCCACGCTAAGGTGAGGAAACAGGGCGTAGTTCTGGAAGACCATGGCGACCCCGCGCTTTGACGGAGTTTCATGGGTTACATCGCGGCCACCGATGGTGATTTTGCCCGCTGTAGCAGTGTCAAGCCCGGCGATCAGACGCAGCGTTGTGGTCTTGCCGCAGCCGGACGGTCCGAGAAACACGGTGAAACTGCCGTTCGGAATGTCGAGATCAGAGGGCGACAGCGCGACTACGTCGCCCCACTGTTTGCTAACCCCCCTTAATTCGATTGCGCTCACGGACTCGATCCAGAAACTTAAGATTTAACTGCCGCATTATGACGAGTTGACGACTGTCCTCTATCATCCGCGACGAACATTTCGAAATACGTACCATGACTCAGAAAAATAAATACGACTGCAGCCAGTGTCCGGGGTATTGCTGCAGCTATGACTACATAGAAACCAAGCAGAGCGACATCAAGCGTCTGGCCAGGCATCACGGTATCGCCATTGACGAGGCTCGCGAGAAGTTCACCAAAGAGGTGATGCACGAGGGCGAAACCATCCGGGTGTTGCGGCACCGAAAGGATCACATATACAAATCAATGTGCATGTTCTTTGATCAGGACGAGCGCCGGTGTACGATTTATGAAGGGCGACCGCAGGTGTGTCGGGACTATCCTAACGGTACGACCTGTGGCTATTTCAGCTTTATCAAGTTTGAAAGGAAGCATCAGGGTGATGAAAGTTTCATTCCTTCTGCCTGACCGGCGCCAGTCGGTAGCTGTCTGGCTTTGCGCCGTGGCTGCGGCCGCTGTCTTTCTAGTAGCCTGCAGTCAGGCACCGACCGTCAGGAATGAAGACGCGGCCGTACTGCAGCCCAAAACTGCGGTATTGCCTGAGCCGCCTGCGACAGTATCAGCGATGCCCGCGATCCCGCCCAAAGATGGCACGTCAACCAGCGTGGGGTCAGTTGCTGGTAGTGTTGCGCCGTCTCGTGCGCAACCTTCAGCGGCGCAAATCGCCACTGCGGCCTCCGTCACCCCTGACGGCACGACGCGCTATGAGTGCGTCAGGGGCAAAGCCGGCGAAGAGACGCGTGTGGCAATTACGTTCCCGGAGAAATCGGGGCGCATATGCGCACGTTTCCCTGCTATGGGGCCGTGCCAGTATGAGCGAGCAGCTTGCCGCGCTGCCGGCGGGCGCGTCATCAGGTTCGACGGTGTAGAGATCACCAAAGACGTTGAGCACGAGTACGACAAGCAGGTCCAGCGTTTCCGGTTGAACGCGGGTTGAGATACCGAAGCCTCGCGGAGGCTTCGGCCGCATGGCGACCTTCGGAACGCTTTGCCCGATGCTAAACTGCTTTGATGAACAGGCTAAGTTTTCTCACAGCGGCGCGGCGTTACACGCGGGCCTCGTGCATCGCGTTTCTTATTCTGGCCGGTTTCGCCGCCAGCAGCGCGCAAACCCCGGTTACGCTTAATTTTGTCGACGCGGATATAGATGTTGTTGCGAAGGCGGTCGGCGAGCTGACCGGCAAGACGTTTGTGCTTGATCAGCGCGTGAAAGGCAAGGTCAACATCCAGTCAGCGAAAGGCGTCGCGCCCGGATTGGCTTACCCGACTTTTCTCTCGGCATTGCGGATGGCTGGTTTCGCGGCGGTGGAAGGCCCCGGCGGTGTCGTACGTGTGGTCCCGGAGGTTGACGCGAAGGCCTTGCCTGCGCTACTCGGCGGTGGCAGCGCCGGTGCTGTAACGACCAAAGTCATCCCGCTCGCGCACCAAAGCGCTGCCCAGGTCATCAATGCCTTGCGTCCTCTGGTTGCAGCCGCTAACGCGTTGACGGTTTATCCGCCAGGCAATGCCATCATCATTACCGATTACAGCGACAACATCGCACGGATTGAATCGGTAATTGCACGGCTGGATACACCGAGCGTTGCTGCCCCGGAACTGATTGCCCTCAACCATGCCAATGCGCTTGATGTAGCTACTACGTTGAACCGGGTTTTTTCCGATGCGCCTGGTGCGGCTGGCGATGTTCGTGACCGGTTGCTGATTACCGCTGACACGCGCAGCAACTCAATCATCATTCGCAGCGACGACGGTGGTCGCCTGTCGCGGGTTCGCACACTGATTCAAGAACTGGATCGTCCGACAGCGGCACCGGGCAATATTCGCATTGTCTACTTGAAGCATGCTGACGCGACGCAGGTTGCCCAGACTTTGCGCCGAGTATTGGGAGCTGAGAGCGGTTCAACCCCGACCTCGACAGTGTCGCCGCTTTCATCGCTGCTGCCATCCAATGGCGCGACAACAGGCAGCTCGCCGTCGCCACTCGCCGCCGCGACTGCAGCACTGACAGGCAGCGCTCAGGTCAATGCTGGGGGCAGTTTGCCGCAACCTGCAAACAACTCAGCGGTAGCGTTTACGGCAGGCGGCGCCACGGTGTATGCCGATGCATCAATCAATGCATTGGTCATTTCGGCACCGACGGCGGTGTACAACAATTTGCGCGCTGTGATTGAGCAGCTTGACGTGCGTCGCGCACAGGTCTTCATCGAAGCGCTGATTGCCGAAGTGCAGGCTGACCGCGCCGCCGAGTTCGGCATGCAATGGCAGGCGCTTGATGCACTCGGACGTGGGGGTACGCAAGGGGTCGGTGGTACCAATTTCACAAACAGCGCAGGTACCAACATTCTCGGCGTTGCAGCGAGTCCAACCACTGTTGCGCAGGGACTGAACGTGGGATTGGTGCGCGGCGCAATCACTTATGGCGGCAAAACAATCCTTAATCTTGGATTGCTGGCCCGCGCAATGCAGGACGATACCTCTGCGAACATCCTTTCAATGCCGACGCTACTGGCACTTGACAACGAAGAGGCCCGATTTTCCGGTGGGCAGAACGTACCATTCCTGACCGGACAGTACGCGACAACGGGCGGTAGCACTACCACTACGCCATTCCAGACAATTGAACGCAGGGATGTCGGATTGACACTTCGAGTGAAACCGCTCATTACCGAGGGCGGTGCCATCCGGTTGCAGCTCTACCAGGAAGTCTCCAGCGTTGTTGAGTCCGCCGCCGTGGCTCAGGGGCTCGGCAGCCTCAACAAGCGTGTGCTGGAAACATCAGTGCTTGCCGATGATGGTCAGATCGTAGTGTTGGGTGGTTTGTTGCAGGAAGGTTTCACCAACAATCAGGAGAAAGTTCCACTGCTGGGCGACGCACCGGTGCTGGGCAATCTTTTCCGCTACGACACACGCAAGCGTACGAAGACGAACCTGATGATTTTTCTGCGTCCTACCGTACTCAAGAACGCAGCACAGGCGGGAACATTGTCGAATGAACGCTACCGGGCGCTGGGCATGGAGCAACAAACAGTCAATCCGGAATCGCGGCTGATGCTGCCGGAAATGAGCAATCCGTCGCTGCCTCTTGGCGCTCCAGCGCCTGCGGCGGGCGAGACGCGGAAGTAGTTCCGGGCGCTGCGCCCTCCGCTTGCCATGTCCCTGACACAAAACTTTCCGTTTGAGCTGGCTCAGGAGTTTGGCGTCGTGCCGCTTGCCGATGAGGGCGCGGCAATCTCGGTCGCAACAGCCCCGCACATGACAGTAGCCATGCTTGCCGCTGCACGCCAGCATCTCGGCCGACCGCTGCGGACACAGGCGGTTGACGTGGCGCGATTTCGCGAGTTGATCACTCAAGCTTATTCATCTTCACGGACGACGGGGCGTGCCGATAAGGTCGTAGCTTTGACAGCGCCCGATGCGTTGGCGTCATCAGCGGACCTTCTTTCCACTGTCACGGACGACGCCGACGCGCCGGCAGTGCGCATCGTTTCTGAATTGTTGCGCGACGCTCTTGCGCGAGGCGCATCGGACATCCACATTGACGCAACGGAACAAGGCGGCCGCGTGCGCTTTCGCGTGGATGGCGTGCTCGCCGATGCGCGCGATACCGATGCGTCAACGCATGCCGCACTCGTTGCGCGCTGCAAGGTAATGGCTGTGCTTGACATCGCTGAGCGCCGTCTGCCGCAGGACGGGCGCTTGCAGGTTGTGATCGCGGGACACAAAGTGGATGTGCGCGTCGCTACCCTGCCGACCCAACACGGCGAACGTGTCGTGTTGCGTCTGCTCGACACAAGTGCTGCCAGGCTTGATCTCGCCGCCTTGGGAATTGGCAACAAGGCGCTGGACGCCCTGCGACATGCGGTTCGCATGCCACACGGACTGGTGCTCGTAACGGGGCCAACGGGATCGGGCAAGACAACCACGCTTTATGCCGCTGTGAGTGAACTGGACCGTGAACGTCTTAACGTGGTAAGCGTGGAGGATCCGGTGGAGTACGCACTGGATCGGGTTGCACAAACTCAGGTCAATCCGCGCATCGAACTCACCTTCGCGCGAGCGTTGCGATCCATCCTGCGGCACGACCCTGACGTCATCATCGTTGGTGAAATCCGCGACCGCGAAACTGCCGAGATCGCGATTCAGGCGAGCCTGACCGGGCATCTGGTACTCGCTTCGTTGCATACCAATACCGCCGGCGCAGCCATCACGCGGCTGACCGATATGGGCGTCGAGCCTTACCTGCTCGCGTCATCGCTGCGTGGCGTGATGGCGCAACGGTTGGTAAGAAAGCTTTGCCAGCAGTGCCGAACGTCCCGACATCCGACTGGCGAAGAGAGCGCGACCATGACTTCCCATGGCCTGAACGGTACCGCGACCATTGCTGCACTGTTTGACGCGTCTGGTTGTGATGCCTGCAATCAGACGGGCTATCGCGGACGTCTGGGCCTCTACCGCTGGTTTCCCGTGTCACCGGACGTGGCACGCGCGATACATGCACGAGCGACCGACGCGGAGCTGGAATCACTCGCCATTTCCCATGGCTGGCCTGCGATTGCCGGCGACGCGACCAGACACCTGATTGACGGCAACACGTCACTGGGTGAGGTGTTGCGCGTGGTGACACTTTGACGACTTTGGTTAGCGCAAATGCGTTACGGATTTGAAGCAATCAACGCGGTCGGTGTTCGCGAGCACGGCAACATTACCGCAGCGGATGACCGCGCGGCGCTGAAGGCTCTGGCCGCGCGAGGCTTGACCGTTCTGGTGTTGGCTCCGCTTCCGGACGCCGGCGTTGCCTCCGGTTCCTCCCGCGTGAGCGCAGGGGACCGCGCTCTGGCAATACGCCAGTTATCGGGCCTGATTGATGGCGGTGTGACGCTGCCCACTGCTTTGGCTTCGGTCGCGGCAAACTCCGGCGTGGCTACCGTGACTCGCGAACTTAACGCGGTGAACGTCGCGCTCAGTAGTGGTGAACCTCTCGCCGCAGCGTTTGACAAGGCGCCAAGACTATTGCCGGCCGTAGAGCGACAGGTGGTGGTGGCTGGCGCCGAGGCGGGCGATCTGGCCCGGGTACTCTCACGACTTGCCGACTATTTTGAAGATCGCGATGCGCTGCGCGGCAAACTGGTGGGCGCGCTGGTGTATCCGGCATTGGTTGGCGTCGTTGCGCTCGGCGTGATCATTGCATTGCTCGTATTCGTGATGCCGCAGATCGTGGCGGCATTTGCGCAGACCAAGCAAGCCTTGCCCTGGCTCACGCGGTCGCTATTGTCGGTTGCGACGTTTCTGCGCAGCTATGGTTTATGGGTGTTTGGTGCGGTCGTTGCTGCCGTTGTATTCGCATTGTGGTCGTTGCGTGGCCCTTTGCGGACACGCGGTCTCGCGCTGCTGCAGCGTCTGCCGCTGTTGGGGCCGCTTGCACAACGCGCTGACGAAGTACGCATCCTGACCACGCTGGCCATGCTTGTCGAGAGCGCGGTGCCGTTGCCTCGCGCCATGACAGCCGCTGCGCGGACTGCACGTTTCCCGGATAACGCAAATCGCCTGGAGGTCGCGCGGCGGTTGCTCGAAGGTGGAGGCGGCGTTGCCAATGCCTTTGCTGAAACACAGGCAGTAGACGGCATGTCACTTGAATTGCTGCGACAGGGCGAGGCGGTTGGCGGCGTTGCGGCTGCATTTGCCAAAGCGGCGCATCTCAAGCGTCAAAGTCTTGAGCGCCGCTTGCAGTGGTTCGCGACGCTGGTGGAGCCGGTGATGATTCTCGTACTTGGCGGTGTTGTACTGGTGCTGGTGCTGGCCGTGATGCTGCCGATCGTGACCCTGAATTCAGCTGTCCGCTGAGTGATGCCCTGATTCGTCGCGATAGAACCGGTAAAACAGTTTTTCGTTCTTGAACGGATGCTCGTCAACGACATGGTGGGCGAGCGACAAATCGATCAGGCGCTGGCCGATGCTCAGTGCCTCATTGACCGTATAGCCCTGATCCTGCATCCAGGTGACCGCCTCGGACCCGACAAAGCATTTGCTGTAGCTGTTGCCCAGGTAGGAGCGGTCCAGCACGCTGAATCCTGCCGGGCTACGAATCAGGGAATAGAAGCTTTCCATGTTCCAGCGCTGCGGAATCTGCGCGACACGGAAGTACAGGTTTTCGTCAGAAAAAGTCTGCTCTCTGGTCACGTGATAGATCAACCCCGCCGCCTGCAACGCCTGACCAATGGCAATCGCAATGTCACGCGGTACGCGTAGCGCGCGCTCAAGCCAGGTCACCCCCTCGCTCGCCACGAAACACTCCGGATAGATGCGCAACCGGTAACTGCGGTCAGCGATATTCACGCCACCTGACCGCTGCATGCGAAATGCCAGTGCCGGCAGGTCAATGCCCTGCGCCTCGGCGGCGGAAATGACCCGCGCCAGAATATTGCTGGCGCCGGTCTGGGCCGCTGCACGCAAGTAAGGCGTTACCCGACGCGTAGCCGATTGCACGGCCTCGGTGTCATTGACCAGCGCCGACAGCAGGCGTTCGCCGGTCGGTGCCCAGCGCCACGCATTGATTTGCGGCACGATGACATCGGCCCCAGCCTCCGCCGCCCATTCCTCAGCCTTGGCCTCAATCAGATGCGTTGCTGATGCAATCAGACCGATCTTTGCGCCGGGATGCATCTGGCGAACGCGGCTGCAGGCGTTGGCCACGCGGCCGCGCGCGGCGGCCAGCAACGGCAGGTCCAGCGCCACGGCGAGCGGCAGGTCATTGGTCGGTTTGCCAAGCTTGCGGGTCAAGTCGGTGGCGTCGGAAAACGCATCCAGCGTGCCTTTTAACGCATCGGTGCTGGCCCGCATGAGCGCCAGCGTCGTTGGATCGTTCGACAGCAAAAGAATCTTGAGCACCAATACCTCCGGGTCTTTTTGATGGGTCGCGCGGTGCGGCGCGACCTTACAGCCAGCGGGCCAGGCCGCGTCAATTGCGGTACAAATACTATTCGATTGTCCACGCCGCTGCTTCCGCTCATGCTGCTCAGAAATGCCACCGACGCCGATCTTGTTGCCATCCAGTCCATTTACGCTCACTGGGTAACCCATGGCACCGGCAGTTTTGAACTGGACCCGCCGACGGTGGAAGAGATGGGCAAGCGGCGCGCTGATGTGCTGAGCAAAGGGCTGCCCTATCTGGTCGCGGAGCAGGACGGTTCGGTGGTCGGCTACGCCTATGCCAACTGGTTTCGGCCGCGACCGGCATACCGGTTTAGCGTGGAAAACTCGGTGTATGTGCATCCGGAAGTGCGCCGCGGCGGTATTGCCCGTCTGCTGATGGCCGAGCTGCTTGCCCGGTGTGAAATCGCGGGCGCTCGGCAGATGATCGCCGTGATCGGCGATTCGGCCAATGCCGGTTCGATCGGACTGCACACCGCAATGGGCTTCCGGCACATCGGGACACTTCAGTCAACAGGCTGGAAGTTCGGGCGCTGGCTGGACACGGTTTACATGCAACGGACCATCGGCTTGGGCGACAGCACAGCACCCGCAGCATGAACCTGCCGAACAAAACCACCATGGAACGGACGCGAATTTTCATTGCACAGCGGGCCGTGTCGTGTGCGCTCGCGCTGGCAGCGCCGCTGTGCGCGCCTGCGCTGCATGCGCAGGATCAGGCGCCCGAAGCCGCGACCGGCAGCAGCCAGAAGCAGGGCTTTGGTTTCAAGCGACAGGGCATCGCTGCGGCCAATCCGCTGGCGGTGGAGGCAGGCTATGCGATGCTGCGCAAGGGCGGCACTGCCGTTGACGCTGCGGTCGCCGCGCAGCTCGTGCTCGGTCTCGTCGAGCCGCAAAGCTCCGGCCTTGGCGGTGGTACCTTCATGCTGGTACATGATGGCAAGCACAAACGACTTACGACTTACGATGGTCGCGAGACGGCGCCAGCGGCCGCAACGCCGGAACGCTTCATCGGTTCCGATGGCTTGCCGCTCAAGTTCTACGACGCGGTGATTGGCGGCAAGGCCTTCGGCGTGCCCGGCACGGTTGCCTTGCTGGCCACGAGTCACAAAAAGCACGGCAAATTGCCGTGGAAGACGCTGTTTGGTCCGGCCATTGCGCTGGCGGAGCAGGGCTTTCCGGTCAGCCCGCGATTGCACGGCCAGTTGAAGGGCGAGCGCTTCCTGAAGAACGATCCGGTCAGCCGCGCCTACTTCTACAACGCTGCCGGCGAGCCCTGGCCAGTGGGCTATGCGCTGAAAAATCCCGAATACGCGGCGACGCTCAGAGCCATCGGCGACAAGGGCGCGGCAGCGTTCTATGAGGGCGAAATCGCCAGTGACATCGTGCGCGTGGCGCGGGCGCATGCCAGCGCGAGTGACATCACGGAGGCTGATCTCGCCGCCTATCGCGTGGCCGAGCGCGAGCCCGTGTGCAGGCATTACCGCAATCTGCGCGTGTGCGGCATGGGGCCGCCATCGTCGGGTGGCATTGCCGTCGCGCAGATTCTGGCTTTTGTCGAGCGCTATCCGCTCACGCAGTGGGGACCCAATTCCGCCGACAGCGTGCACGTCATTGCCGAAGCGGGGCGGCTTGCGTTTGCGGATCGCAACCGCTATCTCGCCGACCCCGATTTCGTTGCGATTCCCGGCGGACTGCTCGACCCGGCGTACCTCAAATCACGAGGTGACCTGATCGACCTGAAACAGAGCATGAAGCGCGCGGAGGCGGGTTCTCCGCCGGGAGCGAAGGTCGCGCTTGCCGACGATCAGTCGCCGGAGTTTCCCGGTACCTCGCACCTGTCGATCGTCGATCGCTACGGCAACGCGGTGTCGATGACGACGACCATTGAAGACCAGTTTGGTGCCCGGGTGATGGTGCGCGGATTCCTGCTCAACAA